>JAIXLE010000146.1:0-32096 GCA_026931725.1 Bacteroidales bacterium | reverse complement strand
TCCGGGTAGATGATCTCCGTTTCCGGCGGAATGTTGATGCTCATGAGTGACTCCTCCTCAGATTTGTACTTCGGCCGGTTGCAGCACGAGCGGATCCTGCCCCGATGCCGTCGGGGGGAGCTTCATTTCCCGGACTTTCCAACCGGGGTGCTGCACTTCCCCCGTGTACGGCGGCTGGCCCGTGACATTACCGATCACCCGAATCGCGGAGGGATCGAACCCCGCCGGTACGGTCGCCTGGCTGCCCTCCGATTCACTCAGGACCGGAACAATCGTGAGATACTGCTGGAGAACTGCCTGGGCACGGCCATGAATATCTCGAACTGCAGTGCCGATGTCGGCAGGAGAATGTTGGTGAATATCCTCCATCAGAAAGTCGATCAATCGGGCTTCGCTCTGCAAGAGTGCCAGGATACGGAGCGGTTCCCCCGATGATTGCGTTGGGCTCGCCGGTTGGGGTTCTACCGCAGCGGTTCCCATCAGACGGTTGACCTCTGCCTCGAACCCCGCATCGGCGCGTGCCCGTCCGGCGATGCTGAGCCCCCAAAAAGCCTGGCCTATGCCCCCGGCACGGGCGAACGCCACCACGGCCACCAGAAAGGCCACCAAACCCGCTCCGAGAACCAAACCCAGGAACAACATGTCCATTGCCGTCTGTACCTCATGAACAATTCGGAATTCGTACCCGTTACACGGATGGGCTAAACCCTTGACCGGCCATCCGATCGGGTTTACCATCCACAGAACCTACCCTTTGCGGAACGTCACCCGTTCTTGCTTCGGATCACGGTCGATGTCCCACAGACCGAACACCCTATTGTCGGGGATTTGCCCCATGCGCCAACCTCTTGTTCGTTTGGCGATACTCGCCGGATGCCTCAGCGGCACCGCCGCACTGGCCCAACAGCCGGTACAAAACCTGCTGCCCCAGCCACGCATTTCCTCGGTTTTCCCGGCCGGTGGGAAAGCGGGCAGCGTGGTCGAAGTGCTGGTCAGCGGCAATGACCTGGAAGACGCTCAAGGATTGTACTTCGCGCATCCGGGCTTCAAAGCCGAACTCATCGTCGAGCCGGAAAAGATCGACCCGAAGACCAAGAAGCCCATTCCGAAGAAAAAGAAAACCCGTGGGGCGGCAACTTCCTCTGAGAAGTTCAAAGTCACGATCCCGCCGGATGCCCTGCCCGGCTCGTATGATGTGCGTGTTGTTGACCAACACGGGATCAGCAATCCCCGGCTCTTCACGGTTGGCCGATTGCCGGAAGTGAACGAAACCGAACCGAACAACGATGTTCCGCAAGCTCAAAAGGTCACTACCGGCACCGTGGTCAACGGAACCATCGCCAGCCCAACGGATGTCGATTACCTGAGTATTACCGGCAAAGCGGGAGAACGGTTCCTGGTCTGGTGTACCACCTCCGCGATCGATAGTCGCGCGCGGCCGTTGCTCGAACTGTACACACCAGAAGGCCAACGCCTCGGATTGAATCGGAACTACCGTGATAATGATGCTCTGCTGGATGTCACTCTACCCAGCAACGGGGAATACTTGCTGCGGGTCAGTGAGTTTGCTTACCAATACGGCGGTAGTGATTATGGCTATCGTCTGACTGTTGGTGCCCCGTACCATATCGACTGCGTATTTCCGCCAATGGTGCCCCCAGGGAAGGCATCGTCTGTTACTCTCTATGGTCGTCATCTTCCCGGCGGCAAACCGAGCGGCTTCACGATCGACGGTCGCCCCATCGAGATGCTAAACGTGCAAGTGACTCCGCCAGGGACAGCCAGCATCGGCGGCCCGATCCACTTTGCCGGGCGTGTCTCCCCCGCGATGGGGTTGACGGAACTGTTCGAGTATCGCTTCCCCGGCCCCACCGGGCCATCCGAGCCGGTGCCGATGTTCCTCACCGATTTGCCGGTGACGCTGGAAGCCGATGCGGACAACAACAGCTTCGACAAAGCCCAAGTTGTTCCGGTGCCCGGAGAAGTCGCGGGGCGGATCGAAAAGCGGAGCGATAAAGATTACTTCGCCTTCCATGCGAAAAAAGGCGATCGCTTCACCATTTCCCTGTTCGCCGACCGGATTGGGGCGAGCATGGATACCTACTTCCAGATTCGTAATGCCGAGAACAAACCGCTCAGCGCGGAACAGGATGATGACGCGAACCCCTTGCACTCCGTCTCGTTCTACGACCGCACCAATGATCCGCCGAGCCAGACTTTCACTGTCCCCGCCGATGGCAAGTACCTCGTCTTCGTCGGTAGTCGGGAAGCCAGCGTGAATTTTGGGCCACGCAGCATCTATCGTCTGCGGATCGCCACGCCCACCCCAGATTTCCGCGCCGTGGTGATGCCCCGCAGCCGCGATCTGACCAACGCAACCATTTTGACATCCGGCGGCAGCGATGCCTTCGATGTCTTCGTCGAACGCCGGGAAGGTTTCAACGCGCCGATCACCTTCACCGCGGGTCAACTCCCAGCTGGGGTGACAGCCAAACCCGCCACGATTGGCAACACCTCCAATTGGGGAACACTCGTACTCACCGCGGCACCAGGGGCGGCGGCTTTTCACGGGCCGGTTTCCGTCACCGCCACGGCCACAATGGAGGGGAAAACCCTCACCCGGCCTGCCCGACCCGCGACGATCACCTGGGGGATCACGCCCAAGCAGAACATCCCCGCACTCACCCGACTCGATCAACAATTGGTCCTGGCCGTTCGACCCGCCCCGGCCATGTATCAACTGCATCTCGCACAGGATCAGGCGAAGCTCAACACCAAAGATACCCAGAATAAGCCGAAAGAAGAAGCCGTCAAACCGCCATTCTTCGTCAAGCCGGGTGACAAACTCACGATCCCCCTGCAAGCGAAATGGCTCGCCAAAGAGGCCCGCGCTAACCCCATCACCGTGATCGCCGAACCGTTCACGGCCAACATGAATCAGGCACCGATCACGATAGCCAACGTCACCGTAGCCAAAGACAAGAACGATGCGCCGCTCGTCATCGACATCAAGGGGAACGCCACCCCCAGCACGTTCGCGGTGGTCCTGCGAGGAGAAGCGCAGGTCAACATGGCCCGTGACCCGGAAGATGAGAAGAAGAAAACAAACCTGTTCATTCCGGCGTTCACCCCAGAACCTGTTCTGATTACGGTGCTGCCGACCACGCTCGCCAAAGTGACCGCGCAAGCTCCCGCCGCCAACACGCTGAAACCCGGCACCACAGCCGCCATCACGGTCAAAGTCGATCGGCAAGCGGACTACACCGGCCCCTTCCAGATTACCGGGGAACTGCCAAAAGGTGTCGTGGGGTTGACTATCAAACCCGTGACACTGCCCGCCGGACAGAATGAAATCCAGCTGCCCGTCATCGCGGGCAACGATGCCAAGCCGGGAAACATCAACAATGTCGTCATCACCGCCGTTGGCACGGTGCATGACAAATACCCGATTCCACAAGAAGCCAAGGTGAACCTCACGGTCACCAAGGCGGATGAGAAGAAGAAATAACGCCCGGATTGTCCCTCTGATTACCCTTCGCTCCCTGGGAGTGCTTTGACATGCGGTTTTTATTGATGGGTCTGCTGCTCGCCGCGGCTCCGTTCGCGGGAGCGGCCGAGAAGGATGCGAACAAGAAGCTCAACCCGATCGCACCCGCGGACCTGAAACGCACCGATCCCATTGTCTACGAAAAGGACGTGGCCCCGATCTTCCAGGCGAAGTGCCAGGTTTGCCATGCTGGGAAGATCACCGATGGCGACTTTAACCTGGGCACCTATGCCGGACTGATGAAGGGCGGCAAACGCGGCAAAGCGGTCATCCCCGGCAAGCACGCCGAGAGCCTGTTATGGTTGATGAGCAGCCACAACAAAGGCCCGATCATGCCGCCGAAGTCCGAGGAAAACCCGCTCACGCCCCAGGAAGTCGCGGTCCTGAAGCTCTGGATCGACCAGGGGGCGAAAGGGCCGGTGAACGATGTCCGCGAACGAACCAAGATCGTGCTGAACCTGCCACCGATCCTCGTCAAGCCGGTGCGTGCGGTCGCCATCAGCCCAGATAAGACAATCGTGGCCGCCAGCCGGGGCAACCAAGTCCACTTCTTCGATGCCAAGACCGGCGCATACAAGAAGTCGCTCGTGGACCCGGAACTGAAGACACCCGATGGCAAACCCGCCGCCGCGGCCCACATCACCCTAGTGGATTCCATGGCCTTCACCCGTGATGGGAAACAGCTCGCCACTGGCAGCTTCCAAGAAGTTGTCTTCTGGGATGTCGAAAAAGGCACCATCACGAAACGGGTGACCGGCTTCGCCGATCGCGTGGTCAGCATCGACTTCAGTGCGGACGGCAAATACTTCGCCACGGGCGGCGGCGTGCCCACCGAAGATGGCGAAATCAAAATCTTCGATGCCAAGTCGTTCACCCCAGTCGCGGACATCAAGGGCGGTCACTCGGATACCGTCTTTGGGGTCTGCTTTAGCCCAGATAGCAAGCTGCTCGCTACCGCGGCAGCCGACAAGTTCATGAAAGTGTTCGAGGTGCCGTCGGGCAAACTGGCCAAGTCGTTTGAAGGACACACCCATCACGTCATGGATGTGGGCTGGTCGCCGAATGGCAAACTACTCGCCACCGCTGGCGCGGACGATCTCGTGAAGGTCTGGGATTACGAGAAAGGGGAAAAAACGCGAGACATCAAAGGCCACACCAAGCAGGTCACGCGGCTCGTGTTCCTGGGGAAGAATCCGCACTTCCTGACCGCCAGCGGTGATGCCACGGTGCGACTCTGGAACGCGGACAACGGTGGAGCCATGCGGCAATTCGGCGGCAGCACCGACTTTGTCTACACTGTTGCGACCACGGATGATGGGGCCATCGTTGCCGCGGGCGGTGAAGACGGCACCGTTCGGCTCTACAATGGAGCGAACGGTCAAGTCATCAAAGAGATGCTGCCGCCCAGCGCTGACCCCAAAGCTGCCGCGCCCGCGCCAGCCGGGAAGAAGTAAACCCTCCCCGTTCCAGTGTCTCCCATCTCCCGAAAACGGAGAGGGAGACACCCCGATACGAACCCCCAGTGATGCCATCGGATTTTGAGATCAGAGAACCGGGGGCCGTTGTCCTCGGTTCTTCGACAAGCCCATCCCACAAGATACCCACATCCCGTTGATGCATCAGACAAGAGCAGGCTACGGACGGACAGGCTGACTAATCCGGTACAACTTGGAACCCGTTCGCACGAAGAATGCCGTATCGGTCGCCGCCACACCGTAGACGAGATTGTCCATATCTCCCATGGACGGCCCACGGCCGGAACCCGTCGCCCCACCCGGAGTGGGACGTTCTTGCGGTGCCGCCTTGGAGGCCTCTTTAGGGGTATTGGGGGTTGCCGCTCCCTTCGGTTCCCAGAGGCGGTTCGAGGCCACGATTTCAATTTCCGGGCCGCTCTTGATGATCGTGGTACGGCCATCCTTGCTGAACAGGTAAATGTGGTCCGCCGCCGCGATCGGAGAAGCCCAACAAGCACTGGGCAGCCGTTCGGAATAGAGTTCTTCCCCCGTCTTCAGATCGAGACAGTACAGAACACCCGCGGCATTGATGAAATAGGCGTGCCCTTTGTAGGCGAGCGGGCTGGCATAACTGGCCGTCGCGGATTGGGCGGTCCAAGCCACCTTGTAACCGGGTTTGCCCCCTTCGTTCGTGAGTGTCAGGCAGCAGTTCGATTTTGCCGCCGCTTTCGGATCACCGCCGTTGCGGCCAACCCCGGCTCCGACGAGAACCGCGTCACCGTCCACGCAAGCCGAAGGCAGAGTATTGCCACTCAGCCCGGCCATGCGCCACAGCGATTTTCCGGTGGCCGGGTCGTACCCCATGACGCTACCATTGCTGCTGACAATGATTTCGGGTTTCCCATTCCGCGTCGTGACCACGGGAGAAGCCCAGGACATTTTGCCGTCCCGATCGGTTTTCCAGCGGGTCTTGCCGGTGGCTTTTTCGACGGCCAGCAGGTACGACGGGCCGGGAGTGTCCACCAGCACGAAAATCGTATCCGCCGTCTGGCAAGGCGATGCCCCCAAGCCGTGATCCCCCGCGAACGCGCCGTAATCCTTCACCAGGGAGCGTTCCCAGCGGACCTTCCCATCGTGGGTCAAGGCGATCAGGTTGCCGCCTTCAAAGAAGCTGTACACTCCCTCCGCATCGACCACGGGAGTCGGCGCGGCTTTGCTGATGAAAAAACTCCAGTCCGCTTTCTGCGTGGGTTCAAACTGGTGCCGCCATTGCTCTTTCCCGGTCGTGGCATCGAGGGCAACGATGAATCCCTTTTCACGCTGCTTGCCTGCGACGGACGTGATGTAGACGTGATTCTTCCACACCACCGGCGAGGATTGCCCGTAACCCGGCAAGTCCGCGACCCAGGCCCGATTCTCCGTCGGTGACCACTTGAGTGGGAGCGACTGTGTCGCCGCGACCCCGTCTCCTGTCCCACGGAAACCGGCCCAGTCCGCCGCCGATGCGGTCGCACACGCCGTCAGAACAGTAATTACACTCAAACTCGATCGCATGGGAACCCTCGTCCACATCTGTGAGGAATGACCCCGTGGGCATCTGGCCATCATTTTATTGAAACTGAGTCTCAAAAACAGTCTGATACACGAACCCAGTAAGACGGTCTGATTTGGAAATGGAACACAACCGGGGACTGTCGTCCCCGGTTCGGTGTGTCCTACGGAACCGGGGACGACAGTCCCCGGTTGTCCGACAAGCGGAGATTTTGAGACACCCATATCGGGTTTGTGTATGAGGGCCGATCCCGGTGCATCTCGTGGGACTGTGGGGGTTAATCCCCGGAAGCCGGGAGTGCGGGTCGGCGGTGCCATTCCTGGGCATCGGAACGGGTGATCCAGCTTCCCGATGGGTCCGAAGCGGGGTTCCACCCGGCGTGGATCGTGATGGTGAGTGGAGTTTCCACCTGATAGTAGGGTTCGTACCGTGGCGCTGGCCCCTTCCCACCGGGGAACAGCCGATGTTGGGGAAACGTGACCGTCACCACGAACTGACCGTCTCGCGGCCCCGCGGCAACGGTGCAACGGGTGCCCGCCCCGGCCTGTGCGGTCACATCACGCGGAGTCTTCCCCGCCGGGAGCAGCCCCGTGTAACGGAAGCTCACGTTCTCCGCCACGAACGCGGGCCAGGTACTCGCATTCACCACTCGACACTGTAACCGGAGCTGGCCAGTTTTAGCTTCCTCGATCTTGGCTTCCACGAACAACTGTGGCTCCGATGGAACCTTCGGGATCAATTCTGATCGTTTCCGACTCGCGGGGTGATCCTGAGCCAGTCGGGCCAGACAGCCGGGCAACGCGGCTTGATAGTCGAGAGCGACTTCATTCTGTTTGAAGTCTTGAATATCCGGGGTGAAGCGGTCTTCGGCATCCGGGCCGCCGAGCATCGCTCCCGAGAGGGTGTGCCGCATCCGGGGCAGGTACACGGGGGAGTTTTTGTCAAAATGCTCCCAACCGGCCCACGGACCATGAGCGGTGCGGTGATGCGCGACCGGCCAGGGATGGGCACCGAACCCCACAAGGTAGCTGCGTTTCTGCGGGTTGTCGCCGAGGACGTAGCCGATTTGCCGGGTGGCAAACGCCCGCAGACGGGCCGCGCGTTCCGAGTCCGTGTCCGCGATGGTGTCCGCCCAGACGAGCGCGAACCAGGCGGTGTTGACCGCGAACCGCAGCGGCCCCCAGTCCTGCCGCCACGCTAAGCCGCCGGGTGTGTACCGCACGCGATCGCCGACACCGATCGTCCACCAGTCTAGGAACTGAGACACTTCGTGCGCCCAGCGGGCCTTGTGCGTGAGTCGAGCCAGCAACAAGCTGACTCCTTTATCCACGCGGAACATCCCGAACTCGGCCCAATGCTTGCCGAGGTATTGCCGTTGATACGCCGCGGATTCCGCCAGGGTTTGGGCCTTCTTCAAATAGTGGCCTGTATAACCGGGTGTCCGGGCGGCTGTCTCGGCCTGATGCAGCCAGCACGCCGCCCAGGCGACCTTGTCCATGGCATCGGTTTCATCCCGGTAGAGTGCCCCCTGTGCGATCGTGCCATCGGCCAGAACGTGGCGGCCCGGCTTCCCCTCGTATTCATCGGCAAACCGAAACAGTTTGCGGGCTTGCGTGAGCAACTGATCCGCGAATGCCCGGTCCCCCGCTTGCCGGAAGGCGATCGAAGCCGCCGCCCAGGCTGCCGTCACCTGCCCGGCCACATCCGGCCCTGGAACCGCCGTGGTTACCCGGTAAGTCGGTCGATCCGTGACGAGATGCACCACTTCAGCGGGAACCCAAACGGAATGATCGTTCCGTTCCCCTTCCGTCTTTCCGATCTGGAGAACGAATTCGTATTCACCATGACGATCGTTGAGGAAACAGCGGAGGGTATATTCGGCCGCGTGCCGGAGTGTGGCCAGCAGCGGTGCGGTCTGTTCGGTCTTCTGGTAGGCATCCGGGTACTCGATCAACGCCCAGGCCAGCATGGTCATGGCGTAACCGATCGAGATGCTCGATTTGATATGGTCCCCGGCATCGAACCAGCCACCCGCGAGATTGCGGTGAATGTCCGTTCCATCGTGCAGGCAAGAATCTCCCCGCCAGGGCACGCGAAAATCTTTGGGCAACGCCCCGCTTCGTTGACAGTCGTAGAACCAGATCGACTGTTGGAGCGCATCGCCATAATGCGGTTCCTCAGCGGTGATGCGGCCGGTGATGGCAACCAGAACGACCAGTGGGAACCAGCACTTCATGAGATCATCTCGCGGCGGAACAACATGAACCGTAGCCGTTCTCAGTCTGGCGGAAAGGGAGAACGAGCGGAAGAGTTTTGGTCGGATTTTCTGTGTCCAACGACTGTGAATCCCGTCATCATAGTAGGGCGACGGGGAATGAATCGTGTGTCCGAAAACCGGAGTCCTACCATGTCTGAGGCAGATAACACACGCCGCGAATTTCTGCAAACGGGCCTCGCAGCGACGGCAGCAGTCGGGCTAGCGGCCCACGCGGGCGCGGCGGAGGGCACCTCGGCGGGGTTGCCGACTCGCAAACTCGGCAAGACCGGGCAGAACGTCTCCATCATCTGCCTGGGCGGTTGGCATATCGGTGCGGTCGAAACACGGGAAGAATCCATCCGCATCATGCACGCCGCCATCGACGAAGGGCTCACCTTCTTCGACAACGCCTGGGATTATCACAACGGCAAAAGCGAAGAATGGATGGGCCATGCGCTCACGCAGGGCAGCAAGCGGGACAAGGTATTCCTGATGTCGAAGGTCTGCGCCCGCGATGGGAAAGGCATCCGCCAGCAACTCGAAGAGAGCCTCAAACGGTTACGCACGGATCACATCGACCTGTGGCAGTTCCACGAGATCAACTACGACAACGACCCGAGTTGGATCGTCGAGAAGGGCGGCCTCGCGGAAGCCCTCCAAGCCCAGAAAGAAGGCAAAATCCGTTATCTCGGCTTCACCGGCCACAAGCACCCGGACATTCACCGAAACATGCTGGCGATTCACGACTGGGACACGGTGCAGATGCCGGTGAATGTCTGCGATACGTTCTACCGGAGTTTCATTCAGAACGTGATCCCGGAAGCGAAGAAGCGGAACATCGGCGTGATCGGCATGAAGACACTCGCGGGCGGCCGGGGGAAACTCGTGCTGGACAAGGTCTGCACGGCCACGGAGGCGCATCATTACGCCCTAACCCAGGATGTCGCCTCGATCGTCGTGGGGATTGATTCGATGGAGATTCTGCAGAAGAATCTTGCGGATGCGCGATCGTTCCAACCGCTCAGCGGCGATGCCCTGACGCAGCTACTGGAGAAAGTGAAACCGTATGCCACCGATGGCCGCCATGAACTCTTCAAAAGCGACATCACCTTCGACGGCCCGTACCACCGCAAGCAACACGGCTTCGAGGTGAAAGCGGGGTAAGGAATGGGCCACGGTGCCGCGGGTTCTATCGTCTTCCGATTCGGACCCGCCAACCGGGAGGGGGGTATCGCATCCCGAGGAATACCCTCAAGCCCCGGTGGAATCCGGCCACGCAGTACACGGCCCCATTAAAATCGCGGGCAGAACGGCATCCGCCAAATGAGATAGGCACTGATGGAGCCGAACTGATACACCGGGGAATACTGATAACGGCCGTCGACACCAACCGTCAACCAGGAGCGATAATCATAGTTCAATGCGGCACGGACAGTGTTGTACGCATTGAAATTGTTATCCCAACCCAGAGCGTATTGCAGGTTGTAATAGAGCGTGTTGGAGTGCGCGAAAAAATCACGGCAACAATGCTCGGTATAATCCAGGCGTGCTTCGTAGTAAGTGAACGCACTCGGCGCGAAGTACGGATGAATCGTTCCTTCCAAATTCGAAGGAGCGAATGGCCCGTACACGGTTTGATTCGAGTAAAATAGATTATTCACCGACAGAATCAGTCGGAGTTGCTGGGGTGCATAACAGAACAAATAGGCTGTGTTCAAATTCACTTCGTTCAAGTTGTTATCATCGGAATAATAGGCATATCGGTACAACCCGCCAAAACTGAGTCGGCGGGTGTGTTGATAATTCGCGGAAACCCGGCCACCGAGGCGGTAAATGTCCTGTCGCAGGGATTCATTATTTTGGATCACATTATCGAGGAATGCCCCCGTCTCCGCGTAGAATCCATCTCCGTTGTATTGCAGCCCCGTATCAAACGTCGGTCGGGTACTCAGGCGGTCCGGGTACTGTTCGATATTCAGCACGCTGCGGAATAACAGGGGTTCGTAGTACGGCAACTTTTGCTGATACATAAATGTCGGGATGTTCCCGGAAAGTGTGCGGGCACCACCGGGGGAATACTCGACCCGTGAATAGCCGATGCCGACAAACTCATTCTCATCGCCGATCGGAACCGTGAACAAGTTCGAGAACCGGAACCGCCGCATGTTCACCAGCTGATTCCGACCAAATTCATCTTCATAGGAAAGTGTGCCTGTATAGGTTGGTGATGCTTCCGCTTTGGCGCGATCCGTGGCGACGCTGGCTTCCCGGAACTGCGGATCGGCGGCTAGCAAACGCGAGTAGGTCGCCAACGCGGTATCGGTGTCTTTGCGACCGCTGTAGATTTGCCCCAAGGAGAAGAACGCCCCAGCGTTCGCGGGTTCGGTGTCGAGCAGTTGTTGGTACAGTGGGATCGCCGTCAGGTTCCGCAAACCGAGATGCTCTCCGGCCCGGTCTTCCATCTCCGCGCCTTGGATTTCCGCGAGTCGGGCTTCGTAGTCCCGTGCCGCGTTCTGCAACCCCGCCGCCAGAACCGGGTCCGGGCAGGCGGCCAGCACCTTCCCCAGTTCCGCCCGCAGTTTTGGCCCTGGCATTGGCCCCGCCGTCAGCCCTTCCACCGCCATCAGCACCTGTGGAGACTTGGCCGCGATGGCCTGTACGGACTGACGAAATGCACTATCCGGGTCGGGAAACGAGACGCTGACATACGCCGTGTGCGCGGCCGCGTACTGGTGATCGCCATAGTACACCAACGCCACTTCTCGTTTCGGCACCGTGAGATCCTGATCGAGCGCGATGATCTGCTGATAGGTTTCCGCCGCCGCGGGGAAATCCCGGCCAATGGCCAGCACCCGCCCCAGCGTGAGTAATCCACGATTGTTCGTCGGTGAGATCATCAGCACTGCCTTGCACGCTTGCACGGCTTCGATGATGACCCCGGATTGTCGGGCAATCCGTTGTTGGGCCTCGGCGATGCGGACCATCGCGGCCACGTTTTGCGGATCAAGTTTGATCGCGGCACAGGCGAATTCCAGTGCGAGTTGGTCTTCATGATCGCCTGCAAATCGCTCGATCATATTCATGCGCACACGCAATTCATCGAACGGTTGATCCGCCACCGCCACGGGAGGAAAGCGGCACGGTTCCCCATTCCGCATCCCCAGGCGGATCAGGCCGTACATCGCCGCGAGGGATTTCTTGTACGACAGGGCCAGAGCCGCCGCGAACTGTTGTTCCGCTTCGAGTAACTTGCCGCATTCCAACAGTGCGTGACCGAGTGCCGCTCGGACGGTCGCATCCGCGGAACGGGTCGGCGGGCCTGCGTTTAAATATGCTCGGCCAATCTCCGCGGCACGATCGCAGTCCCCCGCATCGGTCAACACTTGCAGGAACACGGCCACCGTCTGCGCATCCCACAGCGCACAGCGGTAGAGTTCATCCAGAATGTCCAACGCTTCGGGGAAGCGGCGTTGTGTGCTGAGCGCCAGGGCTAACCCCCGGCGTGCCGCGCGGCCATTCGGTTCCGTGGCGGGCACTTTGCCGAATTCCGCCTTGGCTTTCTCGAATTCGGCCATGGCCAGATACAGATTGCCAAAATCCTCATGGACCGCCGCATCGAACGGGTCCGCCCGGAGCAGAGTGGTGTAGATCAACTTAGCTTGAAAGTATTCCCCCGTGGCCGTGTGATACGCCGCCCGCGTGATGGCGAGATCCCGATCTTGCAGCGTGCTGGTTGGCCGAATCGCCGTGAGGACGGATTTCGCCTGAGCCAATCGGTACTGCAAAATCAGAGCCTCGGCGGAGATGATCTGATAGGACACCGATGTTGGCCGAACGGCGGCAACCTGCCCGAGAACGGCTTCAGCCAGGTCGAAATCCTGGCTTGAGATCAAGGCTTGCGCGAGTCCAAGACGCTCATCGACATCCTTCGGTATCTTGTCCGGCAACGTCGCCAACACCTGATGCGCCCGCGCACGGTCGCCGAGTAACGCATACGCGCGCACTTGTGCGGTGAGAACCTGGGCATTCTCGGGATCGGCTTCCAAAAATGGTTCAATAAATTTTAATGCCTCGTTGGGCTTTTCGAGATCGAGCAGGAGATCCACGAATGCCGTGGGCACGTCTTCGTCATCGGGGGGCAGACCCGTGAACTGTTTGAGAATCTCAGCCGCTTTAGGAAATTGATTCTGAATGAGATACACCTGCCCCAATCGGCTCGCGGCGGTAAACCGGATGCGGCGGTTGCCCGGCACCGCGGAATCCATCGTCAAGGTGATCGCCTCTTGCAGACGGCACGCGGCGGCTTCGTACTGTCGCAGACGCAAGAATGCGTTCGACAACGCGATCCGATATTGTGCCGATTTCCGAGAGTTTCGACGAATCAGTTCTTCATACTCACGGACCACCAGATCGGGTTGATCCGCCTGAAAGTACACGCCCGCCAATTCTTCACGCACTTCCACATCATCGGGCTTGAGCCGCAAATACTGGGTGAATCGTTCGATGGCCAACGGCAAATTGCCCTGATTCACCGCGTTCCGGGCCGATGCCAACAAGACCGAGGCATTGGCCACGGCATTCGGATCCGAGGAGGAACCCGCAGCATCGGCGCTGGGTCGCTCAGGCTCGGTTGGGCTGCGCGGGACCACCCGAGGCAACGGCAGACCCACCGAAGGTGGCAACGGGGATGTCGTCGGCGGAACCGGCGTTTCGGGCAGCGGCGGACTCGGTGGAGTCAAAGTCGGTGGAGTTAAAGTCGGTGGAGTCGCCGGGAGGGATGGAATCGCCGGCGCGGGACTCGCACTGGGAATCCGAGCCGCGTTTGGCACAATCGGCGGAATCGCGGGCAGCGGCGGTAGGCCACTACTGGGAACCGGGATCAACCCGCCCGCCGGGATGTTCTCCTGTCGTGTCGGAGCCATCGGAGTGAGGCGTGACGGCACCGTGGGCGGGCGGGAACCGGCACTCTGCCAGGGATCACGCGAACCACTGGGCACGGGAAGAGTTCGAGTCGGTGTCACCGTAGGAGGAACCGGCGGAGTCTTTTCGGATCGCGCTGAGGACCAGACCACCCGATTTCCGGTTGGACGTGCGGGTTCCGCGGCATCGGCGAGCAGAGCGCACGCAATACAGCCAGCTATGGCCACAGCCCCACCCACGGTTGCCCGCAGAGGCGACAACCGAGGTTGCTGAGTCCGTGCTGTCCGGTGCCGCTGGCCTGCCATGTTGTCTGTGCAATCAATCAGGGGTTCATGATTCGGAATCGTTGTCGTGCATCCGTTGACGGCAATCGGAGATTCACGGAGTCGCCAGGGTGTTGATGCGTGTCTGCCAGTGGGAGGATTGCACGGCGGTTGCCCCCAGTCGGGCGGTGGCGGTGATGGTCCGTTCCCCGGATTGTGAGGCCACGCCGAGCCAAATGAGTTTCCGTTCCTGCCCCGGTTGCAGATCCCCCACGGGCCAGACGAGTGTGTTCGCGGCTGGGTCGAGTTGGGCACCGGGAGTGGCGCGCAGGTCGGTGTAGCCAGTGGGTATGGGAATCTGCACATGTACGCCGGTCGCCGCTTGACGGCCATCATTGCGGATCGTCACTTCATAAGTTCCGGGCCAACCCTGCGGCAATTCTCGCGGGCCGTACACGTTGAGGGCCAATTTCGCCTCAATGGCGGTCAGAGTGACGGCCGATTCCACTTCTGACATACCGTTCCCGGACAGTTTGAACACGGCACGAATGGTCCCCGCGCGAGTCGGTGTCACGACCAAAGGAACGACTTCCGTGTGCCCGGCCGGGATCACGCCGATTTCCGCTTCGAGTTCCGGTCCCTTCGGATGCGTGAGCGATTCCGGCATGGTTGAATGCAGGCGGATGCTCTGGGCTTCCATTGTTCCTTTATTCTTCAGATCAAGTCGGATCGTGACCGGCGTACCGACGACCACGACGGGCGGAGCTTCCACGGTCATTCCGATATGCGTCTGGGCAATGCGGGTCGTTTCCATGGACTTCTGATGGATACGGTAGCTGGCTTCAAACTCCGTGCGAAACTCGGTTCCAGGTGAACCGCTGGTCGGAACGAAGGTAATGGATAGGCGGCGCTGCTCTCCCGCGCCGATACGACCCAGCAACCAGGTGGCGGGGGTATCGGATCGCGCGGGCGGCGGGTTGGCGGAACCGAGCGTGTACGCGGGCGACCATGTTCCCGTGAGGTAAACCTCTTCCACGGTTGTGCCGGTCGGGTTCGTGACGGTGATTTCGGCTGTGAACGGTTTTCCAGCCGAGATCAACGGCGGCAAAACCTGCTGCACACGGAGACGCGATGAAGGCGATGCGGTCGCACTCGCCATCTCGGAACCGGGCAGAGGAACGGGAGCAGTCCCCGAGAGCGTAATCGGTGCCGGGGTAGCTGGGATGGTCGGAGTGTCTGACGATGTGGGCGGCAACACTTGTGGAGGAGGCAGCGACTGAGCAGCACCCACTTGGGCTGATCCCAGTACGAGAATGACCACGATTCCGCAGCACGCGAATGGACTGTGGCGCATGGCTGTTCCCCCCACTTGCGTCCGCGTTTACCCGCTCCCCAGCGGGTGTCGGCTTCATCCCAGGGCATCGGTAGGAACCGGCACGGGAGGAACGCAATCGGCGAGGCCAATACCGAGAGGGGCCATGTCTGTCAACCCATGTCCCAACGGGGCACGGGTTGCGTGAGCAACTCGCTGTGTGAAATGATCGGGTTGTTGGGCCGGAAATCCGGTTCGCCAGTCCCCAGGGGCAACACCCAGTGCCACCCTGGGAGATGGTGAGAAAGGGGATGACTTAAAACAGTTGCCGCACGGGGATGCCTTCGGGGCAAAGCTCAATCGGCCGGCCATCCGGGGCGCGGAACCATGTATTCAACGGAACGCCCAAGGCGGTGTAGATGGTCGCGGCCAAGTCCGCCGGTGTCACGGGGCTGTCCGTGACGTACTCGGCCAGATCGTTCGTGCGGCCAACCACTTCGCCCTGCTTCAAACCGCCGCCTGCCAGAATGGCCACACCCGCGGTGGACCAGTGATCGCGGCCCGCAGAGGGGTTGACCTTGGGTGTCCGGCCAAAGTCGCCGAACCAGACAACGAGAGTTTCGTCGAGCAACCCTTTTTCATCCAGGTCCGCGATCAATGCGGAGAGGCCGCTATCGAGTCGGGGGAGGTTCCGTTCCTTCAGAGATTTGAAGTTGTTCTCGTGGGTGTCCCAGCCGCCATCGGTGACGGTGACGAACTGCACGCCCGCCTCGATCAATCGCCGGGACAGCAGACAGTTTTGCCCGAGTTGGGTTTTACCGTATCGTGCGCGGGTCTTTTCGTCTTCCGCGGCGATGTCGAACGCTTTTTTCGCGGCGGGGCTGGTGATGATGTCGTGGGCTTTTTCGTAGAAGGTGTCACGAGCCCGCACCGACACGGCGGATTCTTCCACACCTTTCTGGTAGGCTTCCAAGTCGCTCAACATGCTGTAACGCCGGTCCAGTCGCTGGCGATCTTTTTCGGTGGCCAGTGCGAGGTCACGCACCTTGAAGTTCTCCCGGCTGGGGTCTTCGTGAACCTCGAAGGGGTTGAATTCATCTCCCAGAATCCCAGCGATGCCACCGTTAAACCGGCGGTCAATAAACCGCCCCAGTTGAACGTAAGGGATCATGCCGTTAACGAAACCCCGCTCCTTGGCGATGACCGAGCCATACGTCGGATACGGCAGCGTGGCGTTGAACTTGTGCCCGGAGAGCATCAAGGCATCGGCGGCACCGTGGCTGCCATTCTTGGGGTCGTGTCCGCGGATCAGGTTGAACTTGTGGGCGAGTTTGGCCAGTTGCGGGACATGTTCCGTGAAGCGAATCCCTGTTAAGGATGTCGGGATCGTCTCGAACTCACCGCGAATCTCGGCGGGTGCATCCGGCTTCGGATCGAACATGTCGATGTGGCTCGGGCCGCCTTGCATCCAGAGCAGGATACAGCGTTTGGCGCGAGCGGGGGTTTTGGAGAGGGATCGTGCTTGTAAATATTGGGGCAATCCGAGTCCGAGTGTGGCGAGCCCACCCACTTGGAGGAATGTCCGTCGAGAAGTTCGGCTGCAATCGCCGGTGTGGCCGGTCGTGAGATTCAACATGGTCCAGCGGCCCCCGAGATCCGGGAAAGTGTGAGGTTGGGAGGAAGCGTGTTCTGGCAGGTCCAAACGGCAGAACATCGTCTCTTATCGACATTCTGACCGTTCTTCTCTTTAGAGTGACGTTTTTTTTGGTGATGTCAACAGAATCCTGCTCATTCTGTCGGACAACGCGGAACCGAGTGGATGCGGATGAGATGTGGGCGGCAGCGGAATGCAGAAACAGCCGTTGTCCACGGTGGGTGACCCGTGGGCAACGGCTGTGGACTCGGACTGTTCGATGAGGAGGCGATCCTTAACGAATGGACGCGAGCTTCTCTCGGTACTGTTCCGCTCGTTCTTTCTCGCCGATACCGTCGAACACGGTGGCCAATCGCTTCACGGCGATCACCTGTTCATCCTTGGCTTGCGGGTAGACGACATCGACCCAAAGATACGACCACATCGCATCGCGGGGGAAACCATGCCGGGCGTAGATGTCGCCCAGGATGCCGTAACCCACGGCTTTCGCAGCGGGTTCGGAAGCGGCTTGAATCGCGGCTTCGATCTTACTGATGGCGGCGGACGGTTTGACGGGTTTGCCATCCGCGGAGGCGGGTTCCGGTGTTGCGACCGCGGCCTGATAGATGGCCAGAGTTTGGCGAGGTTCACCGGAACGGGGGAAATCTTTATCTTTGGCGAGTTCCTCTGTCGCGGTTTTTGCGGCGGCGACTTTTCCGGCTCGGATCAGGGCACCGACTTCCCCCAATCGGGCGGAGTATCGCAGGTTGCTGGGGAGTCCGGGAGTGGCCGCCAAGCCCGATAACAGTTTTGCGGCTTCGTCGAACTGGTTCAATTCCATCCGTAACCGCGCGGCTGCGCGGGTGGCGGGCCAGACTTCCCAACTGGTGACGCTGTTTTTGGCCACAGTCACGAGCAGTTTGGCGGTCTGGTCGGCCTCGGCTTCAAAATCCGCACCGTTCTTGGCGTTGGTCGCCTTCAGCGCGGCTTGGGCTCCCCGGAATTCGAGAAACCGTTTGGCGGCTCCGCTGGCCTTGGTCGCGGCGGTGGCGTACGACTGGGCCGCTTTGGCGGGGTTGTTTTCTTCTTCGATTCCGAGTTTCGTCGTTTGATCGAGGGTCAGGCCGGGCAGCCCCCGGTAGGTGACTTGCACGATCTGATCGGGGGGAATCGTTTTCAGGCCGCCGCCGGTCAGAATGTCGATACCAGCTGGTGATTCTTTCTTCACCTCAAAATCGACACTTTCTTCTTTCCCATCTTTGGGGTCGATGTAGCGGATGTTGGCCGTGATCTTGCCACCCGCCTGCCCACGGGTTGTCCCTTGGGTCGAGAAGGCGATGGCGAGAGTCATGAACGATAGGGGCAGAATCCAGCGTGACCGCATCGTGTCGCTCCGGGGTTGAAGAAGTATCAGTTCGTGCCGCCGGGGCCGGCGACTGTGGGGTCCGTGGGCGGGGTGTTCTCCGCTTTGAGGAAGCCTTTCCCGCCGACCTTGATGTATTCCTCTTTGAGAACGGGGTATTGTTCCAGCAAATCCACGAACAGCGCCCGGACTTCTGGGGTCAGATCGGGGTTACTCTTGTCGACGTTGTGGACCGCTTCGGCGAGTTTGCCCAGAGATTGGGCCAACTTCGTGGGGTTATCTTTCAACATCGACGAATTCGCGCGGGTGAGGCAGCGGAGATATTCGTAGAATGTCTCAAAGTACATGGCCTTGACCTGCGGTTCGAGTCGCTTGCGTTCCGCGGCTTTTTGCGGGTCTTTGGGGATGGGTTGCCGCAAGTAGGCTTGGTATTCCCCGGCAATCTTGCCCCAGCCGTTGCGGGCTTCGGACCAGACACCTTGCGCGTCCTTGGCGGTTGCAATCCCGGCGGCCTTGTCTTCGAGGGTGTAGAGAGCCTCTTTGCGGAAGTCGGGAGAAGTTTTGGCCCAGCCGGGTTTGGCATCATCCCCCATCGCGTCTTTGAGCACCCGTTCCGCCTCGGCGACGTTGCCGGAGAGTCGGAAGGCGCGAGCCAGTTCCAGTTGTGCCCCCCGATAGAAGATGACGGACAGGCGATCCTCATTGTTGGGAATCGCGTTCGGGTTCTTCTGCATGAGCAGTTCGGGTTTCGACGGTGCGGGCACCTGTTCCAGGATCGGGATGGCACGCTCGTAGGAGCCGATGTCCTTGAGGGCTTTGCCCAAGAATACTTTTTCGCGTGGCCCCAGATTTTTCTCCTGGCCAACCTTGTCGAGGAGCGTCGAGATTCCGGCGATGAGTTTATCGAGTTGCGGTTTTCCTTCTTCGCCCTTACGTTGGAGTTCCTCGATTTGGGGGCGAACCATTGCCAGCAACTGAGTGAGAGAGTTGATGGTGGCTTCCAGGCTGCCGCCCATGACTTTCAGTTTCTCGAACAAGCCCTGAGCCGCATCGATGTTCCCTTCCCGGATTCGGGTCTGGAGCGCCATGACGATCATTTTTTCCCGGCGGAATTCATCGAGTTTGGTCGCGGCGGCTTTTAACTGTTCGCCCTGATTATCGTTAGCCAGAGACGCATTCATCTTGCTCAATTCGGGGTTCAACCGGGCGAGTACCTGTGCGTATTTCTGTTCGGCGAACAGGGGGGCCAGTTGCCCGTAGACGGAACGCAGTCGGGCTTCCTCGGTGAGGTAGCCGAGCCGTTTGCGTTCATCTTCGGAAAAACCCGCGAACCGCATTTTCTGAACGGCGGAGCGGGTGGCCGCGATTCCGGCAACGGCTTCGTAGCGTTCCGCGTTGGGCAGGATTTCTCCGATGAGCATGGCAACGCGGTTGGTCGTCCTCTCCGCGTCGACGAGTCCTTTGGGGTAGTCCATCAGGTAGAGTTGGGCGAGCAGTAATTGTGTTTGCACATACAGCGTGGCATCGTCTTCGTTGGTGCCCAGGGAAGGCTTGGGGATGGCCCGCAGGTCGGCGATGATCTTGGCGCGCACCTGGGCTTTGATTGGGGCGGGAATATCCGTGCTGGGCCGCAGGATTTCAAACGCGGCCACCCCTTCGAGTAAGCGGGCTTGCAATCCGCGTGGGGAGGCGGTGTTGACGGCGGCGTAGGCGTTGAAGGCTCCGCCAATGGGGTCATTCACCGGATCCGTGGTCAGGAACACCCCGTCCCGGTAGAGCAGTTGCCCCAATGTGAACCGTACCGCATCGGTGTTCGGGTCGGCGGGGAACTGATGGTGCAGGTATTTCGCAATGCTGATGGCACGCGCCTGGTCGGCCTTTTTGCTGTCTTCATCCGTGGCAGGAGCTTTGGCGGCAGCCGCGAGATACGCCTGGATGGCATATTGGCCCGCGAGCGCGCCGATACTGGCTCCACGGACCCCGGCATTGCGGGCCATCGACTCCCCGAGGACGGCCGCGGGGTAGGGTTGCCCGGCGAGCAGATAGGCGGACACGAGCCGCAGTTTGGTATCGCGGATGTCCCGGAGGGAGTCGGCCGGGGCAGGAAGCTCGAGCGCCCGTTCCAGCAGAGCGACGACCGTATGGAATTTCTTTTCCCGTTCTTCGCCGCTGGCTTCGAGGGAGCTTTGGAACTTGACCAGGGCGGTCATCACGCATTCATCGAAATCGGTGATTGCGGCGGGTTTCTTTTCCGCATCACCGACGATGAACCGGACGACCCGCATCCGCAGTTTGTTGGCTTTTTCCGAGTAATCGTTATCGGATTGGGTGATGCGACGGAAGCCGCGTTCGATTTCCCGCAGGGCCGAGTTGGCGGCGGGGACGAGGGGGTAGCGGATTTTTTCGGGGTCTTTGGGGTCTTTGGGCAAGGTTTTGAGGACATCCCCGAACTGCATCAGGTAATAGTAATAGCGAGTGGCATAGGTTTCGGCGGTGGGGCGTCCTCGTCCGTATTGGCGAAGCCAAGCCGTCATCGCTTTTTTGGCTTCGGGGTATTTTTGTTCGTCGTACAGCACCTTGGCTTCAAAGTAGCGGGCGAGCCGTTGCCCGGCATCCGCGGTGGGGGTTCGGATTCGAGCCAGATCGCTGAAGGTCTTCTGGTAGGAGCTTTTGGCTTGTTTCAGCACTTCGCACTGCCCCAACCAGGCGCGGGCGACATACTCAGCCGAGGTGCCTTTGAACTTGACAATCAGTTCCTTGAACTGGGCCATCGCTTCGTCGATCAGCTTGCCCCGTAAACCGACTTCTTTGGCGTTGGGGTTGACGAATGTATCCGCGGTTTTCAGGCGGGTGATGGCCCGGTTGAGGTACGTTTGCATCAATTCATTCTTTAATGAACGATCCTGAGCGATGCTGAGTTTGGAACTCTTCAGGACGTTTTCCAACTGTGTGATGGCCAGATCGAGTCGCTTGGCGGCTTCCTCGAACATGGGGCGAGCTTTGAGAGCTTCGGCTTTCTCGGCGGCATCGTCCGCGGCTTTGGCGGAGCGGCCCAGTTGGGCTTGTGCCTGGAGCGTAATGACACGAGCCACGGCGACGGCGGCTTCCGCGGCTTGTTCGGGGCTGGGGCTGCCTTTCAGGAATGTATCGAAGCCCGTTCGCGCTTCGGCCAGCAATGCCGTGCGGATGTTCTCGTCTTCGGCCTGATCCGCGGATTCCAGCAAGGTTTTCGCGCGTTCCAGCAGGAGTTGTTCTTTGAGTGCGGGGTTTTTGGCGGCGAGAGGTTCCACCTTCTCTTTGAGGTAATCCATCGCCAGATCGGCCATGCCGTTTTCCCGGAGCCCGCGCACGAGTGCAAAGGGGTCATCCGTTTGGGCAGAGGCAGGATGGGCGAAGGCAACCAGGGCGAGAGCCACGGCAAGAGGGTACGACCAGACAAAACGACACGACATGGCGGCTCCCGTGTGAGGGGCGTCGAAACGATGGACAGAGTTGTGACGCGGTCAACCCGCATCGAGTTCCACGATAGCCTATTGTCCTGGGCAACCGCGCGAGGTCAAGCCATTCATGAAAAAAGCCCGCCGAAAACTCGGTGGGCCAATCACTTTTTCTTTGTTCACACGGCCTGCGTTTATTCCGCGCCGGGGCGGGTCATCTTCTCGGGGCGGACGAGTTCATCGAACCGTTCTCCGGTGAGCAGTCCGCTTTGGATGGCTTCCTCACGCAAAGTCGTGCCGTTGTGGTGGGCGGCCTTGGCAATCTTGGCGGCGTTGTCGTAGCCGATGTGGCGGTTCAACGCGGTGACGAGCATCAACGAATTGTGCAAGAACGTCCCGATCTGCTTGCGGTTCGCCGCGATGCCGGGGCGGGTCGCTCCACCGGATTTCGGTTGCAAGCGGGTGACATCGACTTCGATCAATCCGGTATCCGGCCCGACGTGATACTCCAATGCCTCGTAGTTCGTTTCGGGCATGTCCGCGGCACAATGTTCCCGGAAGCTCCGGCACGCATCCGTCAAGAGCCGGACACTGTGCAGGAAATTATGGATAATCACGGGCTTGAAGACGTTCAGTTCAAAATTCCCCTGTGCGGCCGCGAAACCGATGGCGGCATCGTTCCCCATCACCTGCACGCACACCATCGTCATCGCTTCAGACTGTGTCGGGTTCACCTTCCCCGGCATGATGGAGGAACCCGGCTCGTTCTCGGGGATGGTCAGTTCCCCCAAGCCACAGCGGGGGCCGGAAGCCAACCACCGCACATCATTGGCGATCTTCAGCAGGGCCGCCGCCAGTGCCTTCAATGCTCCGCTGGCGAACACGAGCGGTTCGTGCCCGGCCAGTGCCTGAAACTTGTTCGGGGCGGTTGTGAACGGCAATCCGGTCAGTTGGGCGATGGTCTGTGCGGCTTTCTCCGCGAACTGCGGGTGGGCGTTCAACCCGGTGCCGACAGCGGTTCCCCCCAGGGCGAGATCGTGCAACAGCGGCAGGGCGGTTTGCACGGCTTTCAAGCCATAATCTAATTGTGAGACATAACCAGAAAACTCTTGCCCGAGTGTCAATGGCACGGCATCCATCAAGTGCGTGCGACCAATTTTCACGATGTCGCGGAATTCCTCGGCCTTCGCAGCCAAGGTGTCCCGCAGGGCGGAAACGCTCGGAATCAGATGGTGAACGAGTTCCTCCACTGCGGCAATATGCATGGCCGTGGGGAAGGTGTCGTTCGACGATTGCGACATGTTCACATCGTCATTCGGGTGAATCGGCTTTTTGCTACCCAGCACCCCGCCCGCGATTTCGATGGCACGGTTGGCAATGACCTCATTCGCGTTCATGTTCGTCTGGGTGCCGCTGCCCGTCTGCCAGATGCGCAGTGGGAAATGATCGTCGAGTTTGCCCGCGATCACCTCGTCCGCGGCGCGGGAAATCAGGTCCGCTTTTTCGGGTTTGAGCAGTCCCAGGTCGCGGTTCGTCAGGGCGGCGGCCTGTTTCAGAATGCCGAACGCCCGGACCAGTGCCCGCGGCATGATGTCCGAGCCAATGGCGAAGTGAACCAGGCTACGGGCGGTCTGGGCTCCGTAATAACGGTGTGATGGAACCCGAATCGGCCCCATGCTATCAGTTTCCGTGCGAAATTCAGACATGTGAACTACCTGAAAGGAGTGATGGTTCCGGGTAGTTTATTCGTATTGCCGCCAGTGAGGAGCCAAGGCAAGGAAAAGCCAGGGAACCGACCCTGTCCGGTGTTCGCCGTAACCCTGACAGACTCGGTTCAGTCTCGAAACAATCCAGCCGACTGACTGGCACGGGTGCCCGGTTGCCGGGGGACACTGCGTGGTTTGGGGGAACCTTCCGATACACCGAGGAGCCGCTCACGGATGCCGTGGACATAGGCATCCGAAAGTTCCATTCCCAGGTAGCGGCGTTGGAGTCGCTTGGCCACGGCTAATGTCGTCCCGCTGCCCGCGAAGGGGTCGAGCACCAGATCGCCGGGGTTCGAGGCGACGCGAATGATACGTTCCAATAAGGCTTCCGGCATTTGGCAGGGGTGCCCTGTCCGTTCCTGGAACGTCCCACAAACCCGGCTCACCGCCCAGGTATCGCTGTCGGGCTGAAAGTGGTCATCGGTTTCCTGGGGACGCAGCACCCAGGTATCATCGGGCAGCTTGCCGACCGGGTTCGCACGCCGATCCGCGTAGGTGGTCATCCGCGCCGAGGGGACACGAATGCGATCCGAGTGGAACGTAAACTGTTTGGGATTGCGGACATAGTAGAAGATATGGGCATGACTGCGGTTGAATTTACGCTGGCAGTGGACACCAAACGTGTAGTGCCAAATGATCCAATTCCGCATGGTCAGACCGAGGGCATCCAGCCGAATCTTGATTTCCGCCGCGAATTCGTCCCCGATCGCAACAAAAAGCGAACCGTTCGGCTGGAGAGTCCGGGTCACGGCCGCGAGCCATTGTTCGGTCCAATCCAGATAAGCAGCTTTCGGCTTTTTATCCTGATATTGATCATACTGATAGCCAATATTGAACGGGGGATCGGCAAAAACCAGATCAACGCTGCCGTCGGGGAGTCGCGGGAGCAAGGTCAGACAATCGCCCGTCCAAATATCATTCCCAAGCATTACAGACGACTCAAAGGGGGAGTACCTAGTGTAGTTTGTGCAGAATAGAACGGTAATCAGGCTGGCGCAAGTCGAAAATTCTCAGAATAGAGACGATGTCAATTCAGCAAGGCACCCCGATTTGGCCGACAGATACACAATTGGGGTGGCATTTCCGGAAAGTGGGCGATATTCTCCCACAAAGCCGGAATAGGAAGTTCGGTATAGCCGATCGACGGACGGGAACAAGGATGCTCCATCATCTCCAGGCGGTTTGGTCGTTCCGCCATTTCTGGATGTCCCTGGTCCGCATGGACCTGCGTCAACGCTACCGGCGTTCCGTTTTGGGCATCGGTTGGTCACTGTTAAACCCCTTGGCGATGACGGCGGTATTCTGTGTCGTCTTCAGCAGCATTTTGGGAAGTTCCAATTGGCGCACTTATGCGCCATTTCTCCTCGCGGGGATGTCCGTTTGGGACTTCATCCGCAATTCCGTGACCTCCGGTTGCGTGACCTTTATCCATAACGAGTCCTATATCCGGCAATGTCCTCTGCCGTGTGGGATCTACCCACTGCGGACGGTGATGGGAGCCGCGATCCACTTCATGATTTCGCTCAGTGTGGTCATCGTTTTACTGACCGTACTGAATATGAACTTTGCGAGTGTCCAAGTGCTTTGGGCGGTCCTACCTTCGGTCCTCATGGTCATGGTCTTTGCTTGGTCCGTGGCCACTTTAGCGGCCTTTGCGACCGTCCACTTTCATGATACGCAGCATCTAGTCGAAGTGGGGGCACAATTGTGGTTCTTCACCACGCCGATCATCTATACTCGTGACCTATTGGACAATAAAGGGCTCTCCTGGGTCGCGGACCTCAACCCGGTCAATCTGTTCCTGGAGTTGATTCGTGGGCCACTGATTTCGGGACAACCACCCGAGGCCAGCCTGTACGTCCAGGGGTTCACTCTCACGGCTGTCACATTGGGGCTGGCCATCGGCACAATCGCCTGGCTGCAAAACAAACTGATTTTCCGCCTGTGATCCTCTGTCTCAGGGGATATGTCCCAGAGATGGTCCAGGCGCACACCCAACACACCCGGAATTCGGCCGATGGCGAAAATTGAACTCAACGACGTGAGTCTGACCTTCACACTCAGCCAGGAACGGCGGGTCACGTTCAAGGAATATCTCATTCGCGGGTTGTTCTTACCGTCGCGGAATCCCAAAGTCGCTGTCCATGCGCTCGCGAATATCAACCTGACCGCAAACGACGGCGACCGCATCGGCATCATCGGCCACAACGGGGCCGGAAAAAGCACGATGCTCAAACTCCTCGCCGGGATCTACCCTCCCACCAGCGGGACCAAAACAGTGGAGGGGAAAATTTGCTCGCTATTCGACATCAGCCTCGGTTTTGAGCATGAAGCCAACGGCTGGGACAACATCATGTATCGGGCTTACCTACAAGGTGAGACACCCCGATCCCTCAAGGCCAAGTTGCAGGACATCGCGGATTTCACGGAATTGGGTAGTTTTCTGAATGTCCCCGTCCGCTATTATTCCTCCGGGATGTTGGTCCGCCTGGCGTTCTCCATTGCCACGGCTGCCGAACCCGAGGTGCTCCTCATCGACGAAGTCCTCTCTGTTGGGGACATGGCCTTTCAGAACAAGGCCCGCCAGCGGATGAAGGAGATGATGTCCTCTGCCCGACTCATGGTCATGGTGAGTCACGATCTGGAATCAATCCGATCCCTGTGTACCCGCGCGATCTGGTTGCAGCAAGGGACCATCATGATGGCGGGCGACCCCGATGAGGTCGTCGATGCCTACACCGAAAGCGTGGCTCCGAAAATCTCACGTCACCCAGCCGGTCTGGTAACGGACGACCCCGATCAAGCGGAACCCGTGGAACCTGCGGAAATCGTCGAACGAGCGGCGTGAGTCGGGAGGTCAACTGTGGACACGCCGTTGCCGGTGAGCGTGCTGATTGTGAATTTCAACGGCGCACGTCATCTCCCAGCGTGTCTCACCGCGTTGGAACAACAAACATTGCCCCGCTACCGCTTTGAAGTGATCCTGTTGGACAACGCCTCCCACGATGGCTCTGTCCATCTCGTCCGCACGCAGTTCCCTTGGGTCCGGCTCATCGTGTCTCCGACGAACACCGGGTTTGCGGAAGGGAACAACATTGCCGCCCGGTACGCCCATGGCCGAGTCCTCATCCTGCTGAATAACGACACGATCCCCGATCCGTTCTGGCTCGAAGAGTTACTGCGCGTGCGGGAACGGCGGGGCGGGGCCGTGGCATCCAAGTTGGTTTTTGCCCATGACCCAAGAGTGATCAATAGTGCGGGCCTCTGTCTCCTGCGGGATGGCCGCGGAGCGGACCTGGGATTTCAGCGACTCGATGATGGTCGATTTGAGACATCCGGTCCCGTCTTTGCCGGGTGCGGGGCGGCCTTGGCCGTGTCGACTCCGCGGTATGGCGAACCCTTGCTCGATCCACGGTATTTTGTCTACTACGAGGACTTGGACCTAGGCTGGCGGCGGCGACTCGCGGGGGAGTCTTGCTGGTATGCGCCGCGTTCCGTTGTGAGACATGTTCACGGTGCCGCGGCTGGGGATAAGTCCCCATTATTTTGGTTCTCCGTTGAACGCAATCGCGCCCTCACCGCACTCCGAAATGCAGACCTGTTTTTGGCAATCTGGTCGGGACTCATCCTGTTCGCTAAAGTCGGTCAAGCGCTCACGCGGTTGGCCATGGGTGGGACGAACCCACGGGCACGTTGGCCCGTTACACGGGCGGTGATCGGCGCGGCGATGTCCTATCTCCGTTGGATGCCGTCTGTCCTCCTGGAACGATTTGCTATCCGCTCCGGGAATGCCCAATGCACACTCAATCGGAGCGTTGGCAAATGCACGTCCTCGTGAATGGGTTGGCTGCCCTGAAGCCGAAAACCGGCGTGGGTCACTATGTGACGCAACTGGTCGATCACATGGCCGCCCTGGCCCCCGAGGATCAATTCTCCTTGTATCCTGGCCCCTTACTGGGTCGGCTTATTACTCGGTTGGTCCACGCGCCTTCCCAGCCCAGGCCCACGGTAAAAAATCAGCCAGCTTCTCGTTGGACCCAATTCCGCGGGGCGGCATTCGGATGGGCAAAGGAGACGGCAAAGACAGCGTCCTCGGCACACTTTCTTGCCTCAACGCGGTTGTCCCGCGCAGACCTGTATTTTGAACCCAATTTCATACCGTACCGTTCCCACTTACCCACCGTAGTAACGGTGCATGACCTATCCGTTGTCCGTCATCCTGAATGGCATCCCATCGACCGGGTGCGATTTCACGATCGCCACTTTTTCCGCTGTTTGGAGCGGGCTTCTCACGTCCTGGTCGTCTCCGAGTCCGTCCGGCAGGAACTCCTTGCGGACAGCGGGTTGTCGCCAAATCAAGTGACAACAGTCCACAATGGTGTCCATCCGTACTATTGCCCGCAACCCGATGAGGCGATTACGGGCGTGCGCGTTCGATACCAACTTCCTCAGCGGTATTTTCTCAGCGTGGGGACCATTGAGCCGCGTAAGAACATCGGGACAATTCTCCGCGCATTTGTGGACATGCCCGCATCTCAGCGGGCGGAATGTCCACTGGTTTTGGCTGGCCCTTGGGGCTGGAAATCGCAGGAGGAGCGGGAATATTTTGAGACGGTGGCCGCACCGCGTGGGGCTCGTCATTTGGGATATGTCCCGGATGCGGATCTGCCCGCCCTCTACGCCGGTGCCGCGGCATTGCTCTATCCGTCCTTTTATGAAGGTTTTGGCTTTCCGCCGCTGGAAATGCTCGCTTGTGGTGGTGCGGTCCTGGCCTCAACGGCTGATGCCGTGCGAGAAGTCCTGGCGGGACACGGATGTCTCATCGACCCCCATGATGTGACCGACTGGCGCGAGGCCATGTCCCGTATCGTTTCTCATCCCGAGTGGGCCGACACTCTGCGGCGAGGAGGACTCGAACATGCGGGGGACTTCACCTGGGAACGGGCCGCCCGAGCCACTCTATCCGCACTCCGAACCGTGCGGGATGGGACACGACAACATCAAGCTGTGAACATGGAATTACGCCGAGCCGCGTAACAGATAAACATAGGATACGGCATTGAATAACCCGTGCAGGGCAACCCCCGCTGCAATGCCTCCGGTTCTCGCTCGCAATGTCCCCAGGAATAAGCCCAACGCGAACAATGGTATTGGCGACGGCCATACCCCAGAATGTACGGCCGCAAACAGAGCGGATGTCGCATAAACGGTGTTCGTTATTCGTGACGGTGTTCGGCATCCGATGCGCCGGGTGGTTTTCTCCCATCCCCCATATGCGACACACAGTATCCCGAGAAAGAGGACAGCGTAGATCTGTCCGCTAGCCAATGTGAGTAAGATCGCAAATGTCAGGATCACCCACGAGTGCCGCTGACGCTGGACGGACCAATCGAAGAGGACACCGCGAAACAGAAACTCCTCCACGAGTGGCGCGAGGACGCAGGCCAGTAATCCCAAGAGTAACAACGTCCCCGGCCCGGCTTCAGACTGCATGAGTTGGCTGAACGGGTGTGGATTGGGTTCTTCTCCCAGTGCAGCGAGGATCAACAAACAAAGAGTATAAATGGCGAACACCACGACGTGCGAGGTGGGCCATGTCGCAAATCCGAGGAGCAACTGTCCCGGAAGTCGGCGCAGAAATTGAGGTGTCCGATGTCGCCGGTACCACTGTCCCCATCCCACGGCGCAAACCAGGGTCGCACTCAGCGCACTGGCCCAAATTGGGAGCGTCTCAGGGGACACCGCACCATCTTCTCCCATCGTGGATATGATGAGACTCTGTACCAAACTGGGGAGGAGGAGAAATAATCCAAACAGGGCGAGCAATTCGGTACCATTCCATCTCGCGTGGGGGCGCTGCCAGGGAGTGAGAAGCGGTCGGCAATAATGGCGGCATAGCGCCCAACCGAGTCCCGCACAGGGAAGAGCGATCAGGAAGACGAAACCGCCCGCGATCCCCATTCTAATGGCATCTTCTGGCAGTTTATTCGGCACAATCGGCCTCGGCATCGCATGGGGATACGGCCTTGCAGGGCTGCGTATTTAGGGCACTTGAAAGATGACACCCGCCCGTGGCTTTTCTTCTTCCAAGTCCGCGGCCCCTGGGGGAATGAGACGCCAAGGAATGCCCGTCTTGCCGAAATGGTGTCCCAGAGAAAAGAGTCGTCTCATCAGTTCCTGATCGAAGGATACGCTTCCCGCTGTGATGTCCACATCCTGAGGAATGGCCATCAGATGATAGTTCATCCCGGACGCGGCACACAGGGCGAAGATCTCCATGAGGTTCGCCCGGTAGAGAGCATACAATGTCCCGGAAACGGTACTCGCGGCTCGGGCCACCGCACCCTGTTTGGCCATGTTGGGATCTGTCCACAATTTGCCCCCGGCGATCAGGTACAAATTGGACCCCCGTAGCCAGGGTTGAGTCGGGCCAGCATCCCCATAGCGGGGGTGATGCTCCCCGAATCGCACGAAGACCTGGGAGACACCGCCACCATCCACATGCTGTTCGATGAAATGCTCCCCATTCACCATCACGGGAATTTCCACGGCGGGGACGAAACCGGAGATCGAAGAGGTGCCCAGGAGGATTTTTCGCACTAACCAATCCGCGTCCGCACGTCCCGATGATGCGATCGCGCCGAGATCCCAAACGACGAGCCGTTTCGATTGGAGGTTCATGGTCCCCACAAATAGTCTTCGTCCGTTGGCGTGGGCTTGCCGCAAATCGTCCATGTACTCCTGATCGAATTCCTGGTCAATGATCCGCTCTAACGGATTAGACGAAGCGATGGCCTGATTGCGGATCAGTTGACGGACGGGTTGGACCCGGAAGACATCCCGACCGCGTAAATGCACCGCGAGTCGGTAGAGTGACTCATCGTACTTTGGTCCCAGGAACGCGAAGGCGGCTGTAAGGGCACCACTGCTAATGCCGGTACAAACATCGAAAGTGGGCCGGGTGCCGCTTTCGGTCCAACCGACGAGCAGACCAGCGGCGAATGTCCCAAATTGCCCTCCCCCGGAAAGAGCGAGGACATTGAGCTTCTGCTTAGGGATGTCCGGCGGAGGGACATTTGGGGCGGGTGGCAATGTCTCAGCGGGAGCGTTGAAACGGTCACGCAGTGCCTGCGCGACCGCGGGCTGAACGGCGGGATAGGTTCCCGGCGGCGCGGCCTGATCGATGACTGCACACACCCCGTAATGCGGCGGCGGCTCCGGCGGTGTCTGGTGCATGGCCCGGCAACCCGTGGCCAGCAGCACCAAACAGGCGAACAGCCCCAGGGTAGGGCGTGTCCGAATCAGTCTTAGCCGTCGAGTCAACCGCATCGGCGGGCACGTCCTTGAGGGGTACTGGAAATTATCCCCAATATTCCGGCAAAGTAGGCGGAATAACGCGAATTTATAAGCTCGTCAATCGGAGTCGAGCCGGAGCGACTCGTGTAGTCCGAATTGACCTGCTAATCTGTTTACATGATCGACTTTGGACATCCCGAACTTTTGTTACTCTTGCCCTGCGCGGCAATTTTGGGCATCATTGGCTGGCAGCGCCGCCGTTTTGCGTTCCGGTTTTCCGATTTCCGTCTGTTCCGGGGATTACCCAGCGGCAGGCGGGCGGTCTGGGTAAAATGGACGGGGGCGATTGGCCGTGCCGTAATTATTTTTCTTCTCATCCTGGCTGCCGCGAACCCCCGCTCGCCGGATCACCGGACACGCATCCCCACGAAGGGGATCGCCATTGTGTTGGCTCTTGACATTAGTGGGAGCATGGCGACACCGGATTTCGGCTGGGAAGGCGAGGCGGTTTCTCGTTTGGACGCGGCGAAGAGTTCTTTCCGCTTGTTTGTCGCGGGTGGAACGACGATTTCGGGGTATCAGTTTCCTGGCCGGTTGACGGACCAAATTGGGCTCATTACGTTTGCGGCGATCCCTCGCACGGCCTGCCCGCTCACGCTCAATCATTCCGTGCTGCTGAGCGTTTTGAATGCTCAACAACCGCGTACTGGGATTGATGCGGGTACGAACATGGGAGATGCGATTGCGGAAGGGGTGATCCGCCTCAACGCAGCGGGGTCGGAACGGGCCAAGGTTCTGCTGGTTCTCAGCGACGGTGAGCATAATGTGGGCTCGCGGCCCGATGGTCCGCTCAGTCCCCGGCAAGCGGCTCAATTGGCCGCGAATCTGCGGATTCCGATCTACACAATAGACTGCGGTGGAACTCCCACGGGTGATTCTGGCGCACAGCGTCAGGCGGGACGTGAGATCCTCATGGATGTTGCCCGCATGACAGGTGGGCGTTTCTTTGCGGCCGATCACGCGATGGAGTTAGAACACGTCTATCGTGAGATTGATACGCTCCATCGTGAGACAATCTTATCATTCCGATATCGCCGTTACCATGAATATGGTCCCTGGTGCGGTTACGCGGCGGTGTCCCTGTTGCTGCTCCTCTGTGTCCTGGAACGCACGATCGGACGACGTTTCCCCGCGATCGCCTGAACGGCAGCGGCGTTCCGGGGAACCCCCGACATGTCCTCTGTCCTCTGTCCTCTGTCCTCTGTCCTCTGTCCTCTGTCCTCTGTCCTCTGTCCT
>JAIXLE010000238.1 GCA_026931725.1 Bacteroidales bacterium | reverse complement strand
ACTCTGCACCGTGCAGGCGGTCGGCTATCCGAATCCGAGTCAGTCGCACTTCCGATCCATGGACATCTGGCAAGCGGCCAGCACCCGCGCGGAACTGACCGAAGGTTGGCTCGGCCAGGCTCTGAAACAGCGGCAGATTCCGAGTTTCCATCTGGCCGCGGGGGGGAACGACACCGCGCCGCTCGCCTTGGCTGGGGCTCCCGCACGGGTGCCGTCAATTACCTCGCTCGAAGACTTCCAATTGAAGACGACCGCCGCGGACTCCACGGACAAGAAACGGCAACAGCAACTCATCACAGGTGTCAGCCAGGGTTCTCCAAGTGGCACGGGAACTCTGCTCGATTTCGTCCAGCGCACGGCGACGAACACCTATGCCAGCAGCGCGCGTCTGCGGGAAGTCGGCAAAAACTATCAACCGAAGTCTCCGTATCCGAACACGGGGCTGGCGAATCGTCTCAAACTCGCCGCGCAGCTCATTGATGCGGGGGTCGGTGCCCGGATCTTTTATGTTGCGATTGATGGATTCGACACCCACGCGGGTCAGGGTGGGGCGATCGGGGCACACGCGAACTTGTTGCGGGATGTCTCCGGGGCGATCGCGGCTTTCGTGAAAGATGTCTCCGCACGCGGGCACGGCAAGCGGGTCTGCGTGATGACCTTCAGCGAGTTCGGTCGTCGGGCACGGGAGAACGGCAGTGCTGGGACGGACCATGGTTCCGCCGCTCCGCTGTTCCTGGCCGGAGGGGCCGTGCGGCCGGGCGTGCTGGGCGAGCATCCGAGTCTGACCCAGTTGGACGCGGGCAATCTCCGATTCGCGGTCGATTTCCGTCGGGTGTACGCGGCTGTTCTCCAGAACTGGTTGGGTGTGGAAGCGGGGCCAATCCTGGGGGCCGGTTTCGAGCCGTTGGAGGTCTTCGCCAAAATGTGAACCGAACCCCGGCGGGAGCGTGGCCGTCCAGAAAAGAGGAACCCATTTCATCCGCCAGGAGATCGCCCATGACCGCACAAATGGCCGAACGATTGATCTATGCTGGTGAACGCCACGCTCTGTTCTCGAACCCTTTGGAGAGTCTCTTCACGGATCAGTTCCCCCGTCCAGAATTTATCTGGGAAAGCTCCGCCAACTGGCGGGGTTATGTCGGCACCTGGGAAATCCGTGAGGATCGACTGTACCTCTCGGCACTCGATGGCCGAGCTCGCCTTCCTGATCGGGGTGAAGGGGCATTCTCCCTGCGCGACTTGTTCCCCCATCATCCGGTAGGTGGTGTTCTGGCCGAGTGGTGCGAGGAAACGCTACGGATACCGATGGGAAAGCAAATCCACTATATCCATATGGGGTACGGATCACAATATGAGCGAGACTGTTACCTGGCGATTCGCAAAGGGCGGGTTGTGTTGAAAGAGATCGTGAACAATACAATGCCGGATCGTACCGATTCATCAGTAACATACGACATATTCTCTTCTCGTTTCGTCGTTCCTAACCAGGTGGAATGCCAGCTGACCCCGCATCTGGAAGAAGTTTATCCCACGGAAGAGGCCGCGTTTCTCCGAGCCGTGTTCGCGGTTCCGAATGACCCGATGCCCCAACTCGTCTACGCTGACTGGCTGGAAGAACACGGCGATCCACGGGCGGAATGGATTCGTTTGGAGCAGCTGCGGCGGGGCCAATCCACGCCCGAATTGGAGAAACGCCGCCAGCAACTGCTAAGAGATCGTCCCCGAGATTGGGTATGGTTGCAGATCATGCGATATATAACCCTCTATAACTCCTAGCAGTAAGGCGTGCGGTTCACGGTGATTGCGGGTCGGGTTTGGCGGTATCTTGCATCAGGGTTTGTGCGGCTCGGAAGCCGGACATCATGGCTCCGTTGAGTGTCCCCTGGTCGCGGTGGCCACCGCAGATGAAGAGGCCATTCCGCAATCGGACAGGGCGTTCCCAAGGGTCCAACGTCCCGGCGGTCTGGTCCAGAATCGCTTGCGGGATGCGGTCGATCCGCAGCAACCGCCAAGAGGAGACATCGCCGCCGAACCAATGGGACAACTGCGAACGGGCTCGCCGATCGAGTTCCCCATCATCGACAGTCGGGACACCGGAGACGGTGGCGGAGAGGAGCGACTGGCCCGGCGGGGCGTAAGTCGGTGCCACTGCGGACATCACCACGGCCGAATGGATAGGACCCGTGCCGGTGCCGTCGAGGTGCAGAATCGGTTCGGTCGTCGGCGGCGTGTCCGATGCGTAGTGCAACCGGGTCACGCCGTGCCAGCGTGGGACGGGCTCAGCGTGTCCACTGAGGCGGGCCGCCGTGGTCCCATCGGTGGCCATCACGATGGCACGCGCCGTGAGCGTGTCCCCGTTCGTGAGTCGCACCGTGTTTCCTTCCAACGATTCTACAGGCGTATGCAATCGCACAGTTCCTTGTGGTAACCCGGCGGCCAGCTGTTCTGGAATCGCCTGCATTCCGCTCGCGGGAATGGCCATGCCGCCTTCCCACAACATCCGGCACTGATGGCGCAACAACCGGGAAGACACGGCCAAGCTGCGATCCCGGAACAACCACTCAGAAAGTGGGCGGAACACACGATCAATCAGTCGATCCGAGAGTTGCCAGTTCCAGCGGAGCAGATCCAAGGCCGGGCGTTCCTCCGCGTGGGGGAGCCGCTCCGGGTCACCATGTCCCAACTCGGCGGCCTGATGGAGGAGTCGGAACGCATCCGAAATGGTCCCCATACGCGGGAAGAGGGAACCCAGGGTGCGCAGCGGTTGCTGGAGCGGATCGGCCACCCGGACGAACCGTTTTCCGCGCCAGATTTTCAGCCCGCGTGCGAACGGCCGCAGGTCGAGTGCATCGGTATCGAGAATCCGCCGTCCTTCAGGGCTGGTCGTCAGGTACACCGCGCAACCGCGATCGAGTCGAAAACCTTCCACGACATCGGTACGGATTCGACCACCGACAGCATCCGCGGCTTCTAGAATGGTGAACGGGACGCCACACTGAAAGAGTCGCCGCCCACAACTGAGCCCGGCTAGTCCCGCCCCAATGATGATGACGTGATTCATCGCCTGCAACCGCCGTTCTCAAAAATCGTCTGCATCGGCACCCTGTTGGCAATATCACTGTCCGTGGAACCCGGATACCCCCCAACCGCGATTTTCCGGCAGAGATTCGCACTTCCCCGGATCACCTGTTATCATGCGCGTGTCCATTCTTCCCTTCGTACCGTGGACTCCCATGATGCGGCTTCTCCTGATGCGGCCCTTCTTCCTGGCCGGGTTTCTCACCATTCTGATCGGAGCGATGGCACCGGCGTTCGCGCAATCGCCCAAGCGAGGGAAAGGCCCGATCGCGCCGAATGTGCCGGGATACAAGGCCCATACCATCGAGGGGTTTACGCTCCTGATTCACGATGACGTACTGCAGGCCGATACGGCACAGTTTGAACGCAAGCCGCTCGACGTGCTGGAACTGGAACTGAAGATGATTACCAAGTTGATGAATCCGAAGTCCGTCAACATCTTGCGACGGTTACTGATCTGGGTGAAGTGGAAGGAAGAAGAAGACATTGCCAGCGGCCGGCCCGGCACCCCGGTTGCGGTGTACTACGGCGGCCACCAACTCTCGATGCTCCGCGACGGCAAACATCCGTTGAAGGGAAAAACCATCACGATTCTGCGGATGGACCTACTCACCCGCGAGCATCAGCCGAAAACCGATGCTGGCCGCTGCGTTCTGCTGCATGAGATGGCCCACGCCGTTCACGATCAGTTGCTCGGCAGGACTAACCCGATCATCGTCAACACATTCCGGCAAGCGATGGAACGCAAGCTCTACGATAAATCCCTCTATGTCAGTACGAACGAGGCCGAGTTCTTCGCGGAATTGACGTGTGCCTACTTCGATCAGTTGCACTATTTCCCCCGGAATCGCCGGGAACTGAAAGAACATGACCCGCAGACATTCAAACTCATGGAATCGGTCTGGGGTCGTTCCGCCGTGACTCCGTCCCGAACCTTGGACAAGACCTCCCGCCTGGCGAACAACGGTTCGGACAAATACGATTTGAAGATTCAACGCAAGGACATCCGCTTCGGCCCGGTGGTCCAGGGTGTCCCACTGGCTGATGTGGAAAAGGAAAGCCCCATCCTCGTGATCGCCAGCGCGGGCGGTCGGGATAGCCAAGTCCTGGAAAAACTGCTCGACTTGGATGACGAACTCCGCTCGTTTGGCGTGTATTCCGTCATTGTTGCGAATCCTGGGTACGGAGCGGACTTGGATAAAATCCGTTCCCGCATCGGTCGCCAATTCACGCACATCGCACTTGTGGAGGAACTCGGTGTTCCGCAAGAGGATCGGCTTATCATCCCCCGTCCGCCCGATACGATCGTCTTTGACGAGGATGGCACCTGCCTTTTTCGCGGGAGTGGATACGATGCCTTGCCACATGTGCGAGCGGCGGTCGGGCGCAAACTCGTGGCCGCACTCGGTGAGGAGGAACCACCCCAAGCGTTGCGGCCTGCCCTCGCGGCGTTGACATCGGGTGAACTGTTTTTAACGGCGATTCCCAAGCTGGCAGGCCCGGCGACCAGTTCGGACACCGCCGCCGCCACCGCCGCGAAGAAGTTATACACCGCCATCCTCGCACCAGCCGAGCAACGATTGACGAAAATCCGCGAGATGACGAAAAGCGACCCGCTGACCGCCTGGATCGCGGCCGAGGCACTGGCGACCGACTTCAAGGGAACATCCGTGGGCACGCAAGCCGGGCGACTGGCCATGGGCTTACGGTCGAACCGCGATGTGCAACGCGAACTGGCGGCCCGGAAGATGCTCGAACACGTGCGGAAACTCGATGGCATCCTCTCCACACAACGCGGCGGCTTCGATCCCACTGACTCCGGTTTCCAAACTCGCAACCTGCCCACACTGCGTCAATTAGGCCAATTGCTCGCCGAGATGAAGAAGAAATACCCCACCGCACCCGCGACCCAGGAAGCCGCACGGATCGCCACGGAGTACGGCATTGAGTGAGGCTACCGCGAGGTTTTCCCAACCCATGGGGAAAGATTCGTTCCAACCGATCGCATCCAACGCGGAACCCATGAGACGCACCTGTGATCGGTCCAGGATTGGGATGACCTCATGCTCCGAGGTCCAAGGCTTGAAGAATCCGTTCCTTCACCGCCGTCATCGGAAGGGTGTCGGTGGTTGGGCGCGGGCCGTGGCCGATGAGCAGGGCGGCATCCACGGGGTCGGCGGCGGGGAGGCCGTGACTGCCCCGGACCAGTGACGCATCCAGCGGGACCACGTCGAATCGGGTGCGGAAGCCGAGTTTCTTCTGCAACAATCGTCGTGCCGCGTGCAGTTTCGGAAAGCGGAACCTTGGGTCAAAAAATAGCTCGCATGGATCGTAGCCGGGCTTGTGATGGATGGCCACACTGCGGGCATAGTCCGGGGCGGTTCGATCGTCCAGCCAGTAGGGATAGGCAAACCACGCCTCCCGCTGCGGAAGCAAGATGATCTCCCCGGAACGCGGATGATCGAGTTGCCATTCCGCCCGCTCCTCACCGATCAGGAGCCGATCGACCCCCGGCAACGCGGCCAACAGATCACGCACCCGAGGCACATCGGTCGGGTGCGGCACATAGACATGCGCGATCTGATGATCGCACACCGCGAACGCCCGACTGGCGTACAAATCGAGTTGCTCGCCGAACGGGCCGTCTCGCACGGCAATCAGACCCGCGTTCCGCAGCACGCGGTTCGGATAAATCGGCCAGGATACGTCACAGTGTCCATATTCGCTGACCACCCAGACCTGGGCACCGACACGGTCGGCCGTATCGAGGATCGGAGCGACGGCCTCATCGAGTTCCCGCACGCAGCGGGCCATGTCCGTTCCCGCCGGGCCGAACCGTTGCGGGTCATAGTCGAGGTGCGGCAAATAGGCCAGACACAGGCGCGGTGCCAGATTTTGGATCACGGTACTGGTCGCGGCAGCGATCCACTCCGTGCAGGCTTTCCCGGCCATCGGTCCCCAGAATGTCGCAAACGGGAAGGGGCCATGCTGGCGTGTGAGTTCCTCGGCCAGAGAGGGGGGAGTCCCCGCAATCCCGAAGATTTTGTTTCCGTCGATGCCGTACCACGGTTTCGGGGTGACAGCGTAATCGACCGCGGCCCCTTGGTTGAACCACCAGAATAGCTTGGCTGAGGTGAACGGAACACCACGGGCGGCCGCACGCTTCTGAGCCGTGACGTACAGCGGTTCGGCCTGGATCAACCGATTGGACTGCTGCCAGAAGCGGACTTCGTTCGTGTCTCGGAACAGCCAGCCGTTGGCCACGATTCCGTGAACATTCACCGGCTCGCCCGTCAGGATGGTCGCCTGCGCGGAGCAGGTGACCGCGGGGGTGACCTCACGCAAGGGCAAAGACCACCCCGCTGCCGCGAGCTTGGCTAGCCGCGGAGCATGAGGCAGTAACCGGGATGTCAACCCGACGCAGTTCAGCAGAATGAGTGAGGACATGCCATCAGAATAGGGAAATCCCGCTCACCTGTCACAACCAGGAATCACCGATGAGCGGGTGTGCCGGATTATTTCTTGCCGAAACAGAACAAATGCTCAACGCCCCGCACGAATACCTTGCCGTCCCCGGCTGCCGGGGAGGCGAACACGGCTTCCCCGAGGCTGCGTTCGGACACTTTTTCAAACAGTTCCGGGTCGGTCTTGAACGTCACCACTTTGCCATCTTCGGCGATCGCCAGTACGGTGTCACCCACCAGGATCGGCGAGGACGTAACGGCTTTCGTGAAGACCCGTTCACTCCAGAGAATCTCACCGGATTTCGCATCCAGGCAGGAGATGAAGCCCGTATCAAGGACCATGTAAATATGGTCGCCCTTCACCAGCGGAGTGGGGACATAGGGGACATCTTTGCGTTTGGCCCAGAGCAGTTTGGGGGATGCGCCGGGGATCACCACCGCCGCGGCTCGGCTACCGCCGCCGTCCCCGGCGACCACGAGGATGGAGTCTTTCAGTTGAATCGGCGAGGCGACGGTACGGAGTTTGTTCGGTGCCCAGTCCCATTCCCAGTTGACCTTGCCCGTGTCCGGGTCATATCCCGTGAGCCCGCTGGTGTTGACGAACACAACTTCTTGCTTGCCACCAGGAAGAGTTCGGATCATCGGGGTGGCTGGGTTCGCGCGGGAAGGTTTTCGTTCCACGGTCCAGGCTTTCGCGCCGGTCTTGGCATCGAACGCCATCGCCTCGGCGGCACCGTCCTGGTCGAAGTTGACGATGACCTTGTCCCCCACGACGACCGGGGATGCCCCGACACCATGCTGACTCTGGTAGGAACCCAGCGAAGCGGCCCAAACGGGTTTCCCATCTATGGTGAAGGCGTGGAGCGTGACCGCCGCGCCGTCCCAGAATAGGACGTATACATTCTGGCCGTCACTGGCGGGTGTGGACGAGGCGAGGCTGTTCTTTTTGTGCGTGTGGGCCGTCTGACCGACCACATCACGGGTCCATTCGATCTGGCCGGTTTCGGTGTTGAGACAGATCAGAGTCCGTTTCGCCCCATCTGACGTGGCGGATTGCAAAAAGACTTTGTGTCCCACGATGATCGGGGACGAGTGACCCGTACCGGGGATGACCACTTTCCAAAGCAGGTTTTTGGCGACGGCTTGCGGGGGAACATCCGCGGCGGCGACACCCGTCCCGTTGGGGCCGCGGAACCGTGTCCAGTCGGCCGCGGAGACGAGCGAGACACTCAGGACGGAAACGGCAACACCAAGGATCGGGGTCAGTCTCAACATGACGCAGAGTCTCGGAAGGGAGGCGGGATTGGTTAGATGGTTTCTCTGGGCTGTGCGGAGATTATCGCAGAAACTGCACCGAGGGCAACAGGTGGCCTGCCGCCCTCGGAGAAGAAATGTTGCACGCAATGGCCGAGTTCCGTTCGATCGCTCGCATTCCGCCGGGGATGATCGACGGGTCGAGAATCGTGTGTCGTTACTTCAGCAGGCCTTTTACGTCTTCCAGAATCGCTTTGGCCCAGATTTCGTAGCCAGCGGGGCTGAGGTGCAGCAGGTCCGGCATGATCGCCTTTTCCAGGGTGCCATCTATCGTCAGAAACTTCCCGCCGATGTCTTTGTAGAACACGTTCTTGCCATCCGCGAGTTTGGCGATGTCGGTGTTGGCGGTCTTGATCTTGCCGCGGATGTCATCGGTGGCCTTGGCGGAACGGGGGAAGATGCCCAGCACGAGAATCTTCATGTTTGGCTTCTGTTTCCGCAGTTCGGCTACAATGGCCTTGACTCCACCGGCAATCTGTTCGGCGGTGTGAGCCCGCATGTTGTTGGTGCCGATCATGATGACGGCGGCTTTCGGGTTGATCGGTTCCAGTTCTTTTCCTTCGGTGATCCGCCAGAGGACGTGGCCGGTCTGATCGCCGCCGATCCCGAGGTTGACGGCTTTCAAAGCAGCAAAGTTGTCGGCCCAGACTTTCTTGCCAGCTCCTTCCCAGCCTTGGGTAATGGAATCGCCGATGAAGATCAAATCGGCATCGCCCTTGGCCACGATTTTGAGGAACTGCTTGTGTCGAGCGTTGTCGCGGTTCAGCGATTTGACGGCCGGGTTGTCATCCGCCACGGCGACTGTCATTGCGAGAACGAGGCCCACGACCGAGAGAGTGCAAGCGCGCATCGGTACTCCCATTCCAGGTAAAATCGGGTGAAGGTCCATCCGGGCGAGAATGCCCTGGCAGGTGTTTTCAGTCCCTGAAGGCACAGTATGCCGAGGTGTTCCGTCTCCGGCAACGAAATTACGCGGAGTTCCGACCGAAACTTTACAAAACACGATTCTACTTCTGATCGAAACCATGAGAGATTATTAACTCGTTTATGAGCGTGTTCAATCAGTAGTCAAGGCAATAATGGAATGATTCTTGTGGTTCTTCCGGCAGAAACGGTAGTCCGCCCCTTCTCAACTGGTGTTCTGTCTCGGTACAATCAGAATGGGAATCTCGTTCCAGTTTTACCTATCAATGTTCCTCATTTGCCAATCCGGAATCCGCTTAATGTGGGGGGAAGGCTGACATGGCGAGCCCGTTTCCCGGAATGGACCCGTATTTGGAAGAGGCCACCCACTGGCCCGCATTTCAGCATGAATTGGTAGCTTCGCTCTACCGATCCGTGCTACCGAGTTTGATCGACCGCTACCGGGCTCAGATCGAAAGCCGAAGCTATACCAGTGAAATGCCTTTATTCACGTCCGTTATTCAGGAAGAGCATACGGAAGAATATATGACAATCTGCTCGCGGGTCGATGGGCGTGTCGTTACCTGTATCGAAGTCGTGAGCCCAGC
>JAIXLE010000266.1 GCA_026931725.1 Bacteroidales bacterium | reverse complement strand
GCACAGTGTAGCGTTTCATCGCCATGTCTATTCCCGCCGGGAAGGGCCGAAGTACAATTCCAATTGAGATGGAGTAATCTAGAGTAGTACCTTGTTGATCTTACTGCCCCACGCAGGCAGATGGCAAAGTGAATTTCTTCCGAGAATCTCACAACGGAATGTCCGCACCGGCGAGATCGGCGTGATCTGCCGTCCTACCATTCCAGGTCCACCTTTCCCATTTGCAAATAAAACAGGGCGAAGTGGCGAAGGCTTGCGGAATAATCCGGTGATTGAGAGGAATTTTGGCGGCGAGCGGCGATTTCCTCTCAACTTCGCCAATTCAGTTACTAAGTTGGATACGTCGGCTCTTGCTGTTTTTCGTCCTCGCTCGTTTGCCGTGGAGCGTCATGGTCATGGCCCCCTGGAATGGCCTGTTCGAGCGGTTGCGGTCCAAAGCCTATGGCCGCCGCCAGCCCCTCATTTTGATCAACGGACTGGCTGAGCAGCCCGAATCGTGGTTTCGGAATCGCCGATTCTGGATGCGCTATTTCGATGTCCATACACCGAATATCCTGGCCTACGATGGCCCAGGACTGCATCGTCGTATGGCGGAGAAAAAGCCCGTCAACGTCGATTATTTGGTGGAACAGTTCCATACTTATATGGATCAGTTCGTGCAGTCTCCACCGTATCATTTGGTGGCGAGTAGCCTTGGCGGCAAGATCGCGGTGGAATTGGCTTCCCGCTACCCCGATCTGGTGGGGCGTGTGGTCTTGATCTGCCCTTCCGGGATGGGGGACGAAGAGCAACTCCCCGTGATGGCGGGCGTGCGGCGGCAAGACATGCAAGCGGTTGTCCGCAGTGTCTTCCACAGCCCCCGATTCGTCGACCGCGACATCGTGAAATTCTACAAAAGTCAGATCAACAACCGCAAATGGCGGGCGGGTTTGCTGCGGGCCATCAACGGGACGAAAGACTACACCGTCCGCGAGAAAATGAAGACCGTACAAGCTCCGACTCTGTTAATTACCGGCACCGAAGACAAAATCTGCGACCCGAAGACGGCCGAGGAAGCATCGCGGGAATTGCCGAACGGGCATTTCCTGGCCATCCCAGGGTGTGGGCACGCGCCGCAGATCGAGAAGCACTGGCTCATCAACCGCCTGGTGGTTCATTTCCTGACCGCCGAGAAGCCGACCGCCCACCCCAAGTGGACTCAGTTGCTCCTCGCTAAACCGACCCGAGCTCCGCAATGAACGTCAGACCGCATACTGCCCATTCGCACCCTCACCCCCATCCGCACATGGCGCGCCCTGGGGAATCCGCGCATCATGCCACCCCGGATTGGTTGCTGATGTTTCGGAAGTTCATGCGGCACGGCACCAGTATCGCGTCGTTCACCCCCAGTTCCCGGTTCCTGGCCCGGATGATCTGCAAGGGGATCGACTACGATAAGGCGCAGTGCATTGTCGAACTCGGCGCGGGCACCGGCCCGATCACCAAGGAACTGTTTCGCCGGGCCAAGCCGCACACCAAACTCGTCGTGGTCGAACTCGATCCTGATTTCTGCAAGCGTCTCCGGGCACGCTTCCCGCACGCGGACATTGTCGAAGGCGATGCCGCTAAGATGGATGAACTCCTCCGCGAACGGGGGATTTCCCAAGTCGATCATGTGATTTCCGGGCTGCCACTCCCGTCGTTCCCGGCACCATTGCGGGATTCCATTATCGCCAGTGCCCACCGCACCCTCGGCCCGGATGGCACCTTCCGTCAATTGACGAATATGCCGTTCGTCTACTGGAAGCTCTACAAGCGGTACTTTACCGATGTCCGCTTCAAACTGGTCCCGCTGAACTTGCCGCCCGCTGGGGTCTATGTCTGTCGCGGGTATCGAGAAACAGCCGCCGTGGTGTAATCACCCCTCGGAGAGAACATGTTCGGCAAAGGATTTCTCAGCAACAGTCCGGCAACTCGGTTCTGCCATCCGCAACCGAGTTGTACCATGACTCCTTGACAGCCAGCACGCGTGGATTTCCTAGTGGAATTGAACGACCGCATTCGTCCCTTGTCGAATTCCTGTCGAGCCAGAGCCATCATCCGTGATCTCGAAAACCGCTGTTCTGTCCACGATCGCCACGCATCGATTCGTTCGCCGAGCCGCGGATGCGGGGTTCGTGCAATTGGCTCACCAGCGGGTCCGACAACTCGACCAACTCGACGTGGCCGCTGAACAAGAACGTGTCCTGTTCCAATTGCTCCGCCAGGCCCGTAACACCCGATTCGGTCAGGAACACGGGTTCGCCTGGATACGAACCGTCGATGACTATCAGCAACGCGTGCCGATCCGCACCTACGAACAATTCTGGAACGGCTATTGGAAGGATGCCTACCCGCGTCTCGACAATATCACTTGGCCAGGGAAAATTCCGTACTACGCGCTCTCCAGCGGTACGACCAGCGGAGCGACGAAATATCTCCCCGTCTCGTGGGAGATGGTGCGATCGAATCGGCGAGCCGCGTTCACTACGTTATCGTTCTTCCGGCACGTTCACGCCCACGCGGATACCTTCACGGGGAAATTCTTCTTCCTCGGTGGGAGTACCGACTTACGCCAACAGGTCGATGGTAGCCTCGCGGGTGATCTCAGTGGCATCGCGGCGAAGGAAGTCCCCGAAGCGATCCGGGATTATTCCTTCCCACCCCTGGAACTGGCGTTACTCGCGGATTGGGAAACTAAGCTCGCCCGTCTGGCGGAACAATCCATCCGTGAACCGATCACCGCGCTGAGCGGTGTTCCTTCGTGGATGCTGATTCTGTTCGACCGCATCAAGCAGATGACCGGCAAACGCACCGTTGCGGATATTTGGCCAACGCTACGGCTCGTGGTTCACGGCGGCACCTCCTTCGATGGTTACCGGGAACTGTTCCGTCAAGAGATCGGTTCTGAGGCGGTCCAATTCTGCGAGGTTTACCCTTGTTCCGAGGGGTTCATTGCCACCGAAGACCCCCGCACGCCCGGTCTGATGCGGGTGGTCCCGGATAATGGCCTGTTTTTCGAGTTCATTCCCGTCGAGGAACTGGACCTGGAACGGCCCACCCGGCACACACTCCGCACCTTGGAAACGGGCCAGCAATATGCCGTCGTCCTCAGTAGCTGTGCGGGTGTCTGGAGTTACTTACTCGGCGATACCGTCGTCTTTGAGCAGAAACGCCCCCCATTATTGCGGTTCAGCGGGCGAACGAAATTCTTCCTCTCCGCGTTCGGCGAACATTTAATCTTGGAAGAAGTCGAAAAAGCAGTGAATGCGGCTGCGGCGGAGTGTGGAACGGTCTGGGTGGATCTGCACGTCGGCCCCGTGTTTCCCTCAGACCCGAAGCAACCGGGACGGCATCGTTATCTGATCGAGTTTCGTGGTGCCCCGCCTGCGGATCGGGAGCGGTTCGCGGCTCGGATTGATGCGGAACTCTGTCGGCTCAACGAGGATTACGCCGCCCACCGTGCCGGGAATTTGACCATGTTGCCGCCGGATGTCTGGGTGATTCCCGCTGGTGGCTACGATGAATGGATGAAATCGCGTGGCAAACAGGGTGGCCAGTTCAAAGTACCCCGGATGGACAATACCGGCAAACTGACCGCCGAACTATCGGACTGGGTGACACGCCATCCGCAATAGCGAGGCTTCCCTTGAGGCTTCCCGGATTCTAAAAAGTTCCAGAATCCCGAACCATCGGGATCACAACCGGCGATACGCCGCGAACCCCACACCGTTTCCGATCTCGTTCTCACGCACCCGAGGGACACACGATGCCCATTGAACCGTTCGCCATCGGCATTTGCAGCTGGTCACTCCAGGTGAAAAACATCCCGGAACTGAAACAGTTTCTCGATCGCCTCGGTGTCGATGTCGTGCAGATTGCCTGTGGAGATCCGCACCATGCGTCCTGGGATGAAGGTGACGAAATGCCGGCCGCGGCTCTGGCGGCAGGGTTCCGCATGTCTGGGGCGATGCTCGGTTTCCCCGGAGAAGATTACACCACACCACAAACCATTGAAAAGACCGGCGGTTTTGGCGACCCCGCCACTCGACCGGAACGGTTGGAACGACTCAAATGGGCACTCGCCCGGACGCGTGAACTCGGTTTGACGGATCTGATGTTGCACGCGGGCTTCATCCCCGCGATCGGGTCGCCGGAACGCAAACCATTCCTCGATACCCTCGCTCAAGTGGCCGATCACGCGACGGCGTACAACATTATCGTGAGTTTTGAGACAGGCCAGGAACCCGCGTCGCTCCTCCGGGCCACGTTGGATGATCTGAAATCCCCACATCTGAAGATCAACTTCGACCCGGCGAACATGCTGCTCTACGACAAGGACGACCCCGTACAAGCTCTGGAACTGCTCGGCCCGGACATCCGCAGTGTCCACATGAAGGACGCGAACCGACCCACCACGCCGGGCACCTGGGGAAGCGAAGTCCCGCTCGGCACCGGACAGACCAACACGAAACTCGTGGTGCAAACCCTCCAAAAGATCGGCTACCAGGGTCCACTCTGTATCGAACGGGAAGTCGGCACCCAAGAGGAACGCTACCGCGACATCGAACACGCCGTCCGCTTCTTGCGGGATTGCCTGGCTGGGTGATCGTCTCGTGTCCGCCCTTCCCCGTTCCTCGTGGATGCGAACCGTCTCAAGGAATGGGGAACCATCCTTCCCAGGTACTCTGGCGACACATCCTTGTGGCATCCATACTTTATCCGGTGGTGAATCGGTACACTGGCAACACCATCGCTGTTTCGCTGAGGAGTTGCCATGTCGTCGATTCGCCACATCACATCCGGTATCGGTTGCACGCTCATTGGGCTAACCATCGGGTGCGGAAGCAAAACCGAACCGCCAACCTCATCACCGTCACCGCCGCCGTCGATGTATACACCACCGACGCAGCCGAAATCCGGGTTGACGGCTCTGATTCGCAAGTTGAAAAGCACCAGTTCCACCTCCCGCAGCGACGCAGCCGACGAGTTGGCTCGGGAAGCCAGCTCCGACCCCAAAGTCATACCGGCACTGATCGAGGCACTCGCCGATCTGGGCAACCGTGGGTTGGGGCAAGTATTCCCGCAAGAAGTGAACAGCACCCGTGAGGCCGTCGTTCTGGCACTGCTGCAAGCCGGACCCGCCGGGGAACTGGCCTTCGATCAGCAGGCGTTGCCGCGACTCATCGCCGGATTGCAAGATCGGAACCCCGCCGTTCGGCAACATACCGCCGTTGCCCTGGGGCGTGCGGGAGTCCGAGCGCAAGCCGCCCTGGAACCGCTCTGGGCACTCGCCACGGATGATTCCACCCCCGTGCGTGGAGCCGCCTATTCCGCGATCCTCAAGATCCATCCGACATCCACGCTTCCTGCGGTGAAGCTACTGACACACACAAACCCGACCGTTCGCGCTCATGCGGCGGAGATGCTCAGCCGGTTGGAGCCGTTCCCCACCGAGGCGATTCCGCTCCTTACACAGGCTCTATCGGATGAAGATTCCGCCGTGCGGTGTGCCGCCGCTCAGGCGTTGATCCCGTTCGGTTCCCAGGCGACCGCCGCCGTGCCTGCTCTTGTGGCCGCGTTGCAGAAGACTCAGCTAGCCGATCTGCAGAAGCCCGACCCGATAGAACTGGCCCCGACCCGCGCCCTGGCGGCCATCGGAGAAGCGGCAGTCGCCCCGACCACGAAACTCCTGACCGACATGGCCCCGCTGAACCGATACCAAGCGGCCTACGTTCTGGGTGAGATCGGCCCCGCCGCCCGATCGGCCGTGCCCGCCCTGGAAAAATTGCTGAACGATCCCGCGCCGGAAGTGATCCTCGAAGCGGCCCGCGCTATCGCCGTCATTCAGGGCAGCACCGAGAAAGTCACCGCTTTGATGAAGTTTGCCCTCGGTCACGCCGAGGCACCGACCCGGCTTTACGCCCTGCAAACGACCCTCCGCATGGGCACGGTTGGTCGAGAACTGGCATCCCTGGCGTTACCTTTGCTCAGTGACATGGCCCCCGAAGTGCGCCGAGCGGCGGTCACCTATGTCGGGACACTCGATGCGAAGACGGCCCAACCCGCGATGGGGTCACTCGCCAAGCAACTGGTTCAGGATTCGGAAGAATCCGTGCGGAAGGAAATCGCGGAGGTATTAGGGGAACTCGGCAGCACCGCCGCTCCCGCCGCGTCCGCGCTCGGTCAGGTTGCCGCGCAAGACCCGGCTCCTCCGGTACGCACGGCCGCTTTGCAAGCGTTGACGGCTCTCGGCCCAGCCGGAAAAGACGGCCTCAATGGCATCATCACACTGGCCAACAACGCCGCCGGGGATGCGGACACTCGTGCCCAAGCGGTTGCCGTGTTGCCGATTCTCGGGCCGAAGAGTGAACCCGCGCTCCAAGCGGTTTTGTCGGCTTCACAAGATAAGTCGGCGATTGTGCGAGAAGCCGCCGCCCTGGCGGTCGCGGGTTTCACCCCGCCATCCGCCGCCGCAATCGCTCGGCTCGGCACGATGGTTCAAAAAGACTCCAGCTTCGCCAATCGTGCTGCCGCTCTGCGTGCCCTGGCGCAACTCGGCCCCACCGCCGCCGCCGCGAAGCCCGCTGTCGAAGCCGCGATCACGGAGAAGTCGAACAATCTGCGACTCTGGGCCAAGGTGGCACTGGCCCGGATCGACGGTCAACCCGCATCGGCCCTGGCGGTGGTACGTGCGGGGCTGGCTTCCCGGCTGCCCGGTGAGCGTCAAGCTGCTGCCGAGGCACTGCCGCTGTTGGGGGAACCTTCTGTTGATGATGTCAAGCGCGTCGCCGCAATGCTGGAAGAACAACAGCCATTCCTCCGGTTGATCGCGGCTCGTGTGCTGGCGCAGTGTGGCACCGCCGCTCGCCCTGTGGCACGGACACTAGCCGGGGTGCTGAAACGAGACGACGATGGAGAAGTCCGTACCGCCGCGGCTCGGGCACTGGGGACCGCTGGGGATGTCTCCACCGAGGTCATTGCAGCCTTGAAGGAAGCGGAGAAAACGGACCCCACCTCCGCCCGTGCCGCGCGAGCCAGTCTCCGCCAGTTGGGACAGCGGAAATCGTGACGATGTGAAATCGGTTCTTGCGTCCGCGTTCGACTCGGCCGACAATCGCCGCGATCGTGTGTAGTGCCGAAGGGGAACGCGATGGATGATGGGTCGGTCTGGCTCTCCGTGGCCATTGTTGGTGCAGCCGTGCTGGCGGTGTTTCGCGGGGTGGATGTCCGCCTTGCCCTGTTCACGGGGGCGCTGGCTCTCGGCATTGTCGCGGGTGATCCGTCTCCCGTGGTGCGGACCTTTTTGGAAACCTTCAGTAACGAGAAGTTCGTCGTCCCGATCTGCACGGCGATGGGGTTTGCCTACGTTCTCAAGCTGACCGGCTGCGATCAACATTTGGTGCGTCTTCTGATGCACCCCTTGCGGTACGTCCGATTCCTGATGGTGCCGGGCGTGGTACTGGTCGGGTTTTTGGTCAACATCCCGGTGATTAGCCAGACGAGTACCGCCGTCTGTCTCGGAACGGTTGTGGTGCCGCTGATGCGTGCGGCGGGGTTCGCCCCCGTGACCATCGGGGCCGCGCTGCTGCTGGGTGCCTCGATTGGCGGGGAACTGCTCAACCCAGGGGCACCCGAACTGCTCACGGTCAGTTCTCTCACTGGCGAACCCACTCCGAAAATGTGGCCCGATCTGCTCCGGCTCGTGATTCCGCAACTCTTCGTGGCCACGTTCGTACTTTGGTTGATGGAACTGCGTTCTCCACAAACCACGCCACAGCCCACGGACATCCCCAGTACGGAGACTCCGTCGGAGAGCCCGTTGCCGCCAGAAGAGTCGATCCATGTGTTGAAAGCCGCCGTCCCTCTGATTCCTTTGCTGTTACTGTTCCTGGCCGGGCCGCCGTTGAACCTGTTGCCGGTGCCGCAAAAGTGGGTCGTCAACCGTCCCCCGGCTGCGGGCACCGCGGCGGTGGGCGGCGGGGCCGGTCAGTACGCCATTGAGCAGAAGCCCGACAAATCCACCAACACCAGGCTAATTGGTCTGGCCATGCTGATCGGAGTGGCCGCGGCGGCGGCGGCCAGTCCGGGGCGGGCACGCGGTTGCATGAAGGCATTTTTCGACGGAGCGGGCACGGGTTTCACCCAGATTATCAGCCTGATCGTGACGGCGAACTGCTTTGGCAAAGGAATCGAAATATCTGGGCTATCCCGCCATCTCGAAGCCTGGATTACCGGCGAACCGACGCTCTTGCATCCACTGGCAGGGTTTATTCCAGCCGGGTTCGGCTTCATCTGCGGTTCGGGAATGGCCACCACCCAAAGCCTGTACGGCTTCTTTTACGGCCCGGCGGTGGAACTCGGTGCCGACCCGGTGAGCGTCGGCGCGATGGTATCGGTCGGTTCGGCAGCAGGTCGGACGATGTCTCCCGTGGCCGCGGTCGTGCTGATGAGTGCGGCTCTCACGGACACGAAACCATTCGATCTGGTCAAGCGGGTCGCGCCGCCCCTGCTGATCGGTTTGACCGTCATCGTAATCTTGCGTGTCATGGCCTGGGTGTGAGCGGAACCGTGTATAATGGCGGTTCCCGATGATCCCTTCACCGGGTTTGTGTCTCTCTTCTGGTCTAGGATGGAACGATGGCCAAGGCGCGTGAAAGTGGTATGCCGGACCCCGATTACTGGGGGACGTTCTTCAATCCGGCGTGAATCCTCGACCGAATGGGTTGCACGGGTCCGTGTGGCACAGTGGTCGATTTCGGTTGTGGGTACGGCACCTTCAGTATTGCCGCTGCCCAGATGACAGCGGATACGGTGCATGCGATTGACATCGACCCCGCGATGATCGCAGCCACGCAACAGAATGCGGAAGTGGCGCAAACGCCGAATGTGATCGCAACCCTCCGCGATTTTGTAGCCGAAGGGTGCGGCCTTCCCGATGCGAACGCCGGGTATACGATGGTGTTCAACATCCTCCATCTGGAAGACCCGGTTGGTTTATTACGGGAAGCATACCGGGTACTCCAACCCGGTGGACGACTGGGCATCCTGCACTGGAAGCCGGACCCCGACACCCCGCGCGGCCCACCGTTGGCCATTCGCCCGACCCCGGCCCAGTGTCGAGCCTGGGCGGAAGCCGCGGGGTTCCAACATGAACGCGATCTGGAATTGTGCTGCTGTTCCTGGCACTATGGCTTGGTTCTGACGAAACCGTTGGAATCGGCTGCCTAATGGAATCGGCTTGGTCTGAGAGAGACGATGAATCCTGGTCAGATGTTTCTGTTTCTCCTCTGCTTTCTGTTCCTCCTCGGAGTGTTGTTTCTCTTCGAGGTGGTGCTGTTCCGGGTGGCGTGTGCGGCTTGCCGATTGCCGGCTCCCGGCGTGTTCCAGTCGATCGGTCTTGTGCTGATGCTCCTGACCATACCGATTGTCGCGGATTCCTTTTTGGGGGCGGTACTCTACGAACTCTACCGGGCCAGTGACTACCCACTC
>JAIXLE010000079.1 GCA_026931725.1 Bacteroidales bacterium | reverse complement strand
CCGCTTCGCGGTTCGGATGAGCTTGGCGGTCGTTGGGCTGGGGCCGACGCAAACGAGCAGTCGCTCATTCGTTGTCCAGGGAGTGGTCGCGGCGCGGTCCAGTCGGGCCGTATCGACATCGCGCCGAAGTCGGTTGACCGCCTGCCGCAGCGACAGTTCCCGTAGGGCGACCAGGTTCCCCTTCTGGAAGAAGTTGCGCAAGGCCCGCTCAACTTGCGTCGAAATATACACCTTTCCCGCCTGGAGCCTTTCCATTAGCTCATCGGGGGGAAGGTCGATCAGCTCGATCTCGTCCGCCTGTTCCAGGATCGCGTCGGGGAGCGTTTCACGGACGACGACGCCCGTGATCTGGGCGACCACGTCATTGAGACTTTCGAGGTGCTGGACGTTCAGCGTGGTCCAGACCTCGATACCGGACTCCAGCAACTCTTGGACATCCTGCCAGCGTTTGGCGTGCCGCGACCCCTCGGCATTGGTGTGGGCCAATTCATCCACCAGGATTACCCGTGGCCGCCGTGCTAGCGCGGCATCGAGGTCGAACTCACGCAGGGTGACACTCCGGTACGGCACGGCGCGGGACGGAATGACTTCAAGCCCCTGGATTAGTGCCTCCGTTTCGTCCCGGCCGTGTGGCTCGACGTAGCCGACGACGATATCGACCCCGTCTGCCCGTTCGCGCCGGGCCGCTTGAAGCATGGTGTAGGTCTTCCCCACGCCAGCCGCGTAGCCGAAGAAGATCTTCAGCTTGCCCCGGCGCGCACGGGCCTCTTCCGACTGGACGCGGGCCAGCAATTCATCCGGGTTGGGTCGCTCGCTGTTCATGAATGATCTACCACAAGCATCGCGCCACTTGCCTTTCTTGCCAGTCATTCTATCCCCGCCTCACCGCCCAGGTTACAGCGGCAGAACGGGGAATGCCGCAGTGGAACGTCGTGTCCCCTGGCCGAAAGCGTCATGGTTCATTATCTGATCCTCGCGCTTCCACTCCACTGCCACAGGCGACGCGGACCAGACTGCCGAGCAGTCGCCCGTTACTTGGTCGGCAGTCCCGTAACCACTTCACATTAGCCATCTGCCACTGGCCTCGCACAACCTGACGACCGGGAACAACGCCCCCTGGGCGAAGAACCGCTGCGGTGTCGTGCATGCGGGCGTATTCTCCGATTCACTTCTTATGGTTGTTCACCCTGGTCTGTGGCAGCCCCTTGCGATCCTTCTGGAAATAACAAATCTCCACCAACGTCGGCCACAATTCGATGGAACCCTTGATGACACTGATGACATCGTCGGCAATCCGGAGCATGTTCTGCTGGAAGAAATCCGGCTCAAAGCCGTAGAACGCCTTCTCCAGATTGGTGGCGAACAGCCACAGCGCCTCGGCACGCGGCGAACTGGCGGCCTTACCGGCCGCCTCGACCGCTCGGCCGTGCAAGAGCACTATCTTGTCCAGGATCTCTCTCGCGTCCGCGGCCGTCACGTCGCCGTCATAGTCGAACGCAATGCTCAATTCGTCCAGCCGCGACACGCTCGCTTTGATCTTGCGTTTGAGCAGGTTGGATACTTCCTCGTTGAAGATCTCCGCCGCGGGCGGGTTGCGCATGTAATGGCTCTTGATGTGATTCTGGGCGGCATCGACGTGGGCGGCGGCGAGGCCGTCCTGCTGGACCCAGAGGCGGTAGATGTAGTCCTCGAACCGCAGCCGGGTCGGGAAGAACGGCGGTAGGCCAAACGTATTGTCGTAAGCCGCGACACCGCAGTCCATGCGCCAGTTCTTCTTCGTCACTACGGGCCGGAAGTTCACCAGGACGTAGACTTGGTTCAGATCGTCGGCGCTGGTTGCGCCCTCATCGTCCAGAAACATCTCGACGAAGTCGATAGCGTCGATGTCGTTTGTGCCGGACCGGAACGTCTGGGCCATCTTGACCAGAGCGTCTTCGGCGAGCGTGCCGCGTTGCAGGAGGAGCGAATTCTCGCGTGCCAAACCTTTGGTCGCGTTGGTTTCGAGTTCCATCGCCGTGTCGATCAGCAATTCGCCGCGCTCGTAGTTGTCTGGCACTTGGCTGACCGGTTTACCGAGGACGTCGAAGAAGGACCTGAGGATGTCGAACGACTTTTGGCTGTAGCCGTTCTAACCAGCCTTGTGCAGCCAGCCGCGGCAGACTTCGTCCGCGTCGAGTGACTCCGGGCTGTGCTCCATCAGAGTGTATGGTCGCATGTCGTCGTCGGCACTGACCATCAAGCCGCCGAGCGTGTACATGAGGGTGTAGTTGCGGTTGCCGCCGTAACTGGGGCGGAACAGGTTCTTGACCAGACCCTCCAGGCGTTTGTCACGCAACCTACCGTTGAGGTGGGAGAGAAATTGCTCCTTCTCTCGCGGACCAACGTAGTACAGGTCGTTGTGCGTCTTCGTCTGTTCGAGCAGCGGGTAGTATTTCTCCTGGTTGGCAAGGCTGGAGTCGTCGAAGACGATCATCCGTACCGCGTGGCCGTTGCGCCAGAAGTGCTCGTCGTATTGCTCGACCGTCTCGCCCACTTCCCGCAAACGGTAGGTGGGGATGACGAAGTGCAGGTCATTCTCCGCCATGGACTATTGCTCCTTGAAAAGTTCCGCCCGGACAAGCAAATCAACCTCGTTCCGTCCCTTGCGTTTGTACAGCCCACAGGGTAGGCGTGAGGCAAGAATTGCGCGAGGCCTTACCGCGGGACGGTCGCCCACGGGATGGTCGTCGCTTTTGCCTCAAAAGCGGGGAAACCGGCTGTCTACCGGTCCCCCGCCCGGCTCTCCGGCATCGCCGGATCACCGTGTCTCTGCCAGGACGCTTGCCATCCTCGGCTTTTCGGACGAGGCGCGCCAGGGCTTGTTGAATGGGTCGTCTACAGAGGAAGGGGTCGCTTCCATCGCAGCCCCCAGGATTGCGCCGACCAGTGCCCCTGCCAGAGAGCAGATGAGGAACCCGCCGAGAAATCGGCTCACAATGCCCCCAGCGAGAAACCCTGGCATAGCGAGGAATGCAGCGACCAGGAAGATCCGCCATCCGAGTGGTGGGTTTCGGAAACGACGGAAGCGGCACTCCTTCACCGGATGTAATTCACAAATGCATCTGGGCCGTGTCATCACTCGCTCCTCTTATCCAGGGCCAGGTTCAGCCGCAGCACGTTGACGCGCGGCTCACCCAGCAAGCCGAATGTTCGACCCTCCGTGTGGGCGGCGACGAACTGACGCACGGCATCGACGTCCATGCCGCGAGCCTTGGCCACTCGCATCACCTGGTACTCGGCCGCGGCGGGGCTGATGTGCGGGTCGAGGCCGCTGCCCGAGGCCGTGATCAGTTCCACCGGCACAGACCCCGTCTGGTCCGGGTGCGCTTTGCGGATCGCCGCGACCCGGCCACGCACGGCATCCAGCAAGGCGGGATTCGTCGGCCCCAGGTTGGAGCCCGAGGAGGAGGCCGAGTTATAGGGGAAAGGCTTCGTGGCCGACGGCCGACCCCAGAAGTAACGCGCGTCGGTGAACGGCTGGCCGATCAGTTCCGAGCCCACGGGCTTGCCCTCGGCTTTGATGATGCTGCCGTTGGCCCGGTGCGGGAAGACACCCTGGGCGATGAGCGTGACGACGACGGGGTAGGCCACGCCGGTCAGGAGCATCAGCAACACGAACACAGTGATGGCGGGACGAAGTTGTTCTTTCATGGCTTCTCCTCACGCCAGTCCGAGAGCGACTAGCACCAGGTCAATCAACTTGATGCCGACGAACGGGACGACAAACCCGCCGATTCCGTAAATGACCAGGTTGTCGCGCAGAAGTCGAGCTGCCGCGGCTGGTCGATACCTGACACCGCGCAACGCAAGCGGAATCAGTGCCACGATGATCAGGGCGTTGAAGATCACCGCCGACAGGATCGCGCTGGACGGCGTGGCTAACCGCATGACGTTGAGTTGGTCGAGGACGGGGTAGGTACTGGCAAACGCCGCCGGGATGATGGCGAAGTATTTTGCCACATCGTTGGCCAGGCTGAAGGTCGTCAGTGATCCCCGTGTGATCAGCAGTTGCTTGCCGATCTCGACGATTTCGATGAGTTTCGTCGGGTTCGAGTCGAGATCGACCATGTTGCCAGCTTCCTTGGCGGCCTGGGTGCCGGAGTTCATGGCCACGGCCACATCAGCCTGAGCCAGGGCGGGAGAGTCGTTGGTGCCGTCGCCGGTCATGGCCACAAGCCGTCCGCCGGCCTGATACTCACGGATCATCCGCAATTTGGCCTCGGGTGTCGCCTCGGCGAGAAAGTCATCGACCCCAGCTTCCGCGGCGATGGCCGCCGCCGTCTGTGGGTTATCGCCAGTGATCATGACGGTCTTGATACCGATCCGCCGGAGTTCGATGAAGCGTTCCTTGATGCCACCTTTGACAATGTCCTTCAGGTAAATCACGCCCAGTGCCCGGCTCCCTTCCGCGACGACGAGCGGGGTGCCGCCGCGTTTGGCTATCTGTTCGACCGATTGACGCAATTCCGAAGGAAGGCTTCCCCCCCGGTTGCGGACGAATGCCTCGATGGCTTCCGTCGCCCCCTTGCGGATCTGCTGGCCGTCGAGGTCGACGCCACTAATCCGCGTCTGGGCAGAAAAGGGAATGAATGCAGCCCCCAAGTCGTGGACGTTCCGCCCGCGCAGGCCGTACTTCTCCTTGGCCAGCACGACGATGCTGCGGCCCTCTGGGGTCTCGTCGGCCAGCGAGGCAAGTTGTGCGGCATCCGCAAGCATTTCCAGTTTGACACCGGGCGCGGGGATCAGTTCCACAGCTTGGCGATTGCCCAGCGTGATGGTTCCGGTCTTGTCGAGGAGCAGCACATCCACGTCGCCCGCGGCCTCAACCGCCCGACCGGACGTGGCGATCACGTTGGCCCGGATCATGCGGTCCATGCCGGCGATGCCGATGGCGGACAGCAGGCCGCCGATCGTGGTGGGGATCAGGCAGACCAGCAGGGCCACCAGCACGGTCATCGTCACGGGACTTCCCTGACCCGCCGCGCGCACGCTGTAGATCGAGTACGGCAACAGCGTGACGCAGGCGATGAGGAACACGATGGTCATGGCAGCCAGCAGAATTCCGAGTGCGATCTCGTTCGGTGTCTTCTGCCGCTTTGCCCCCTCCACCAGTGCGATCATGCGATCCAGGAACGTCTCGCCTGGGTTGGCCGTAACGCGGACGATGAGCCAGTCGGACAGGACACGCGTGCCGCCGGTGACGCTACTGCGGTCGCCCCCGCTCTCACGGATAACCGGGGCGCTCTCGCCGGTGATGGCGCTCTCATCGACCGAGGCCACTCCCTCAATGATCTCGCCATCGGCCGGGATGGGGTCGCCAGCCACGACCAGCACCACGTCCCCCTTTCGCAGCGCGGAAGCGGCGGTCTGGGTGATGTTGGCGTTGTACCGCGGCTCGTCAAGTTTCTTGGCAAAGACATCTCGGCGTGTCTGCCGGAGCGAGTCGGCCTGGGCCTTGCCGCGTCCTTCCGCCATCGCTTCGGCAAAGTTGGCGAACAGGACAGTGAACCACAGCCATACGGAGATGCCCAGGATGAAACCTGGGGATTCCTGCCCACTGCCCACCAGCGACTGAACCCATAGTCCGGTCGTCAACAGGCTGCCCACGAATACCGTGAACATGACGGGATTGCGGGCCTGGTAGCGCGGATCGAGTTTCTGGAAGGCATCGATCACGGCACGCCGAACCATCGGCGGGTCGAACAGTGGTCGCGCTTTCGCGGACGCGGACATGTGGTGTATCTTCATGTGGTGTATCTTTTCGAGTTACCGGACCATCATTTGCAAGTGCTCGACCACCGGGCCCAGCGCCAGAGCCGGGACGAACGTCAGCGCCCCGACGAGGAGCACCGTCCCCACCAGAAGCACCACGAAGAGCGGCGTGTGCGTGGGCAGCGTGCCAGCGCTCGCAGGCGTACAGCTCTTGCGTGCCAGCGCCCCGGCCACGGCCAGCACGGGGATGATCAGCCAGAAGCGAGCCATGAGCATCGCTAGTCCGAGGGCCGTGTTGTAGAACGGTTCGTTGGCCGTCAATCCCGCGAAGGCGCTGCCGTTGTTGGCCGCCGCGGATGAGAAGGCGTAGAGCACTTCCGAGAAGCCGTGAGCACCGGGATTATTCAAATTGTCTTTTATCTCACCCGTGTCGGCGGCGTTGTATCGGAGGCCAGGTCCTGCAACGGCGACCGCAGTGCCGACCAGTATGATGATCGGCGGGACGAGGATGACCAGGGAGGCCATCTTCATCTCGAACGCCTCGACCTTCTTGCCGAGGTATTCTGGAGTGCGGCCGACCATCAGCCCGGCCACGAAGACCGCGACGATGACAAACATCAGCATGCCATACAGGCCGCTGCCGACGCCGCCGAAGATGACTTCGCCGAGCTGCATCAGCCACATCGGGACCAATCCGCCCAACGGCGTGAACGAATCGTGCATGGAGTTGACGGCACCGCACGAGGCCGCCGTGGTGACCGTCGCAAATAGCCCGGAGTTGGTGATGCCGAACCGGACCTCCTTGCCTTCCATGTTGCCGCCGGCTTGCCCGTCACCGGCATCCTGGTCGGCCCCCAGTGCCGTGAATGCCGGAACGCCCATCTGTTCCGCAGTGATCGCGCTGGCGGCTAAAGGCACGAAGATCACGAGCATGGCCACGAGGATCGCCCAGCCTTGTCGACGGTCGCCGACCATGACCCCGAAGGTGTAGCAGAGCGCGGCAGGAATCAGCAGTATTGCCAGCATCTCCAGGAAGTTCGACAGAGGCATCGGGTTCTCGTAGGGGTGAGCCCCGTTGACGTTGAAGAACCCCCCTCCGTTGGTGCCGAGATGCTTGATGGCGATCTGTGCTGCCGCTGGCCCCATCGGCAGCAGCTGTCCGGTCACAGGTTTTCCATCAGCATCGGTCGCAGGTTGGAGCAGCGCCACCGGCTGGTACGGGCTGAAGTTCTGCACGATGCCCTGGGAAACCAAGACCCAGGCCAATAGCAGCGACAGCGGCAACAAGATGTACAGCGTGGATCGAGTCAGATCGACCCAGAAGTTGCCTATGGTTTCCGTCGAGCGCCTCGCCAAGCCCCGGATGAGCGCGACGAGCACCGCCATGCCCGTGGCGGCCGAGAGAAAGTTCTGTACGCACAGGCCCAGCATCTGCACAAGGTAGCCCAGCGTCGTCTCGCCGCCGTAGCTCTGCCAGTTGGTGTTGGTGACGAAGCTGGCGGCCGTGTTGAACGACAGCTCGGAGCTGGCTCCCGGAAACCCTTGCGGGTTCAGAGGTAAGATGCCTTGAAGCCGCAGCAGCGCGTACAGGGCCAGCAGTCCGATGCCGTTGAACAGCAGCACGGCGATGGCGTAGACCTTCCACGTCATCTCGCGCTGAGGATCGAACCCACCCAGGCGGTAGATACCGCGTTCGAGCCAGCCAAGTACGCGGTCCAGTCCACAGGGCTGTCTCCGATAAACACGGGCCATGTACCAGCCGAGCGGTTTGACAGCCGCGAGGAGCACTGCCAGGAACAGTCCGAGTTGAATCCAGGCGTTGGCGGTCATGCGAACCACTCCGGCTTGACGAGGGCGGCGAGCAAGTAAACCAGCAGCCCCACGGCCGCCAGCAGTCCGATGAGTTCTGTTGCGGTCATCTTCCGTCCCCCGCCAGCCTGTCGCACAGGGCGATCAGGCCCCACGACAAGGCTCCGAACGCCGCGAGTCCACACAAGAAAAGCACGTCCATCATGGTCAAATACCTCGGCGAAGATTACCACGATTCAATCCTAGCCGGGTGCGTGTCAAATGGGGGTTAAGACTTGGCGGCAGGGCATAAAGAAAGTATCAAGACCGGCTCCGCGCTTGATGACTAGGACCGGCGCGTAGCGGGAGGTAGCGGGAGGTAGAGGCGCGACCGCATCTCGGCCAACCGCAGATGTTGGCCAGGTAGGCACAGGCTCGCGAGCGATGGCCGGCGACCGCATCCCGCAATCGCAGGTTCACCTCTGTAGCCCAGTGCTTTCACCATCTTGGTTCTTGCGCATCACGTTGTCGGTGTGTATCTTACAAGCACATCCACTCTCCATTTCGTATGAACGGGGACACCGATGATCTCCACAATCGCCCAGCGACTTCCCCTCACCGATGCCACACTCCGCATTCTGGATTACGTCTTCGACCACGATTTTCTCGCCGATGTCTTCTCACGTTATCGCGGACGCTCCTACCAAGATGTCCTCACGTTCCTCCAACGCGTCCACCTCCTCACCGATGTCCTCATTGGGCCATAGCGCTCGTCAGGACTTGGCCACCCGGCAAGCGATCTGCGGACCACATTGGAGTATCTAATATCGTGTCGGGGACTCTGTCCTGATACACGCACCCAGTGAGGCTGTCCAATTTTGAGAAGGAGGAACGGAACCGGAGAGGAACACAACCGGGGACGATCGTCCCCGGTTCAGTAGGACACACCGAACCGGCGACGATCGTCCCCGGTTGTTCGACAAGTGTAGATTTTGAGACACCCACATCGGGTTTGTGTATGAGTTATTACGGACAGAGTTGCAATGTCTCTTGGAGGACTGTGTGGAAGCCGAGTTGGACCCAGTCGCCCACGCGACCTCGGGGCAAGCCAGTCGCGTCTCGGGCAGACATTCGTGGCGGTCACACATCCGTGGACATGGTCCAGCGCGGCACCCAAGGACCGCGAGAAAAGCGTGCAGTCATCGGAGGCGTTCGTCAAGTTGGCCATGATCCACTACATGCTCAACCGACCCAAACCCAAACATGCCGATCCCCAGTTCCAATATCACACTGTTGCCTGATTGGCACTCATGGGACAGATTCTTACCGGGTGCCCAAAGACGCTGATCCACTTGGCGGCACTGGGGCTTGGCCAGGCACCGCCGTGCCCGCCCATTTTGAAACGACCCCTCATTTGGGGTGATTCCTCAATGCGACGCAGTGGGACCGAGGTCGATGACCCATTTTTGCACGGCTGCCCAATGTGCCGCCATTGCCTGGGCACGCTCGGTATTGGTGGCGGTTGGGCTGTCTTGCTTGGCCGGGAAACGCAGCAGTTGCGTAATCGCTTGGAGATGGGACTCCACCTCGGGAGAACGTACCACTGGGTCCACCGCACACAGGCTGCGATAGAGAGCCGCGGCGGCGAGGAACCCTTGTACGGTACGGTCCCAGTCCGTGCTTTTCGCGTTGGTCTCGGGGACAGTCCCCGCAAAGCGGACTGCGTGAGACAGGGCTTGACGCAACTCGGTTGCGGTCAGCGGTTGCGTGCGGGAGCGTTGTTCGGCTCGGGATTGGAGTTCCTGCATCCACTGGTCGAGTTCCGCCATCGTGGCTTGGCTGAGGTCACGAACGCGAACCGGGTTCGGGTGATCGGATTCCCGGAATGTCGCCGCGAGCAGCCGTAAACTGTTCGGCGCTTGGGTTGGTCCCATCCCGGTGGACGCTGACGCTTGCGCCCATTCCAGCGGGATCGGATACAGCCAGCTGCCCCAGGGCAGGGT
>JAIXLE010000040.1 GCA_026931725.1 Bacteroidales bacterium | reverse complement strand
AAAATGCGGCAAAACCAGGGGAAAATTGCAATTCACTTGCCGATGCAGAAACGGCTAAAAATGCGGTCGAGGAGGTCGTGCGTGTAGACGGCTCCGACGAGTTCCCCAATTTGTCGCAGACTCTCCCGCAGGCTGAACGCCAACAACTCGCGTGGGTCGTTCTCACGGGTGTGCTCGTGCGCCCGACGCAGTGATTGCATCGCGGATTCGATGTGCGTCAACGCACGCACAGAATCCGATGTATCGACATCATGCACCATCACGCGGACCATCGTGGAAATCATCACACGGAGAGAGGCGATTCCGTGTTGCGTGTGCGATGATACGACAACAAAACTCCCACTATCTGCCTCAAATGCTAAACTTCCATCAGACAAATCACACATGGTGAATACGGAAATCAGCCGCTGACGATGCGTGACCGCGAAAGACTCCCGGTCCTGCTGACTCTTGGCATCCGACACGGGCTGGCACCAGAGTAGGACATCCGCCGATTGCAACTGTTCACGCCCGAGTGCCTGGGCTTGCGATTCGATTGTCCGGGTTGCGGATCGCCAACCGGCGGTGTCGATGAGTTCGATCGGGATTCCGTCCCATTCTAGCCTGGCCGTGAGATAGTCACGCGTCGTATCGGCTTGCGCACTCACGAGAGCGGCTTCCTGACCGATGAGGACATTAAAGAGGCTACTTTTACCGGCATTCGGTTTGCCGACGATCACAACCCGGATGGGACGGTCTGACAGCGTCCGCTGATCGAGTTGTCGGCGCAGGTTCGTCAACTGGGCGAGTCCGGCGGTGATGCGAGATAGGATGGCCGACTCATCGACGAACTGAATGTCCTCTTCCACGAAGTCTAACTCGGCCTCGACATCGGCCAACAACGAGAGGAGATCGTCACGCACGATGTCTAATGGCCGTGAGACGCCACCCGCCAACCGTGACAGTGCCAAACGCAATTCTGATTCTTCTCGCGCTTGGATGACCGCGTGAACAGCCTCGGCCTGGGCCAAGTCTTTTTTGCCAGCCAGGAAGGCCCGCAGCGTGAATTCTCCCGGCCTAGCTGGTCGAGCCCCCAAGGTGAGGACGGCTTGCAATAGCCGATCCGTCAAGGGTGGCGAACCGGGGCCGTGCAGTTCCACCAGATCCTGGCCGGTGTAGCTGTGCGGGGCACGCCAAACGTAACCATCAACGGGAATGGAAGCGTGAACCCCACTCACCGTGATGGCACTGGACACCCAAGTCTGATGGGGAAGATCCGCATCCACGGACAACAATTGTTGGGCGATCGCCACGGCTGATGGGCCACTCAACCGGAGAATCGAGCGCAAGCCCGACCCGGATGCGGAGGAAACCGCGGCGATGGTGTCGTGGATGTCCAGAGCGGACCCGGTATTCATGATGGGGCCACGGCCAGAGGTCGGGAAACAACGGCACCCGCCGGAAAACCGACGGGCGCGACGGCAATGGATGCTACGGTGAACGCAGGCCGGATGCGGTTCCGTTGGAAACGGAGTCACCGCTTTCAACGGGGTACATCATCGGAGGCGATGGTTCCCAGCCCGGCGTGGTTACTCACCCCCGCCGACGGACTTGGAAATCGTCTTGCCCGAAATCTTCAGAGACAGGGAGACGGATTTCTGATTGACTTTGCTTTGCAGGGTCTGGCTCAGTTCATCGGCCAGAGGGCGGAACTGTGGTTGTTGCGCGGCGATCACGGGGATGAAGACGCGAGCGGTGTTCACCAGTTGATCGACGGTGCCGCCGAACTCTTTCGCGGAAGCCGCATCGGCCATTCCCATGGCGATGCTCAGGTTCAACCCATCCGTGATGTTCAGAACGATCGCGGCGTGCTTGATGGCTTGGAGTTGCTTTTCGAGTTTCTCCGGGTCCACCCCTTGAATGGGCAGGCTGAAGTTAGGCGGTAGTTCGACTTTACCGGCGGTCAGCCCGACCGCGTACAGGGAAACCGAATCGTCCTGGCTCTTGACCAGTTCCGCGAGATCCTTCTTGAGGCGGGGTTTGGCACCTTTCTGGGCATCGGCGAGCGCGTTGACGACCAGTTTCTTATCGTTGCTGACGACAATCGACTTCTCGTTGGCCACCGAAGCATAGAACGGCTTGTCCTGGTTCTCCACGGTGAGTTTCACCAGTTTGTACTTCCCTTCGGACAGAATCTCGACCTTATCGGGTTCCGATTTGGCGGCTTGTTTGATCGCGGCAAACAGTTTGGCGGGGTCGAATTTGCCGCGGACAACGAAGAGCGCCTTCATGTCTTCCGGGCCGGTGCCCCAGGTTCCCCCAACGACGCGTTCGATATCCTTCATCGGATCGAGGCCGATTTCCTTGAGTACCTGTTGGGCATCATTCCCTTGGAGAGCTTGTTCGACCTGACCCTGCCCGTATTTTTTGAAGAGGCTGCTATCCAGCACTTGCCGCACGTTAATCATCACGACCGATTCCGTTTCCGCTGGGAGCAGCGGTTCCAGTTCGGCGGAACGCACAGAAGCGACTGGTGCCAGAGCTAGCACCGCCAGGAGTAACATCCGAGGCAAAGTGTACATGAAAATTCCTTTCAAGGCACAACTATCCATCGAAACGGGTCATGCGGACCCCAACAGTGTATGTACCGTGATCGTACCGGAACAGTTTCAGAGTTCCCAGAGCGATCCGAAAACAGCCCCAGCCGGGGGTAATGCCCACGGCAAAATCTTCTTCAGCACGCACTTACCGCAGGGCCGCCATTTATCTCCGTGTGTAGCACCGCGTGGAAAACCGTGTGAGGAGCCAACCGCTCCGCAGGCTCTCCGCCGACTGTCTCAACTCCGCATTGACCAAAGTCGAGTTCCTCCGTACACTCCCGCCCCCGTGGGTAGGGTAGCAACTGGACCCTGGGCCATCTCGATCGGCGAGGGCGGTTGTGTTACGAAGTTGGCTCATCCGCTGTATGATCCTGACGGTCCTGGCCGCGGTTGGGTTCGTGGCGATCAGCATCCATCATCGCATCCGACCGGAGCAAGTCCGGGCTTCGCTCATCTCGGTTCTGGAAACCGAGTTCACGCAAGTGGATGTTCATGTCCAATCCGCGCGGTTGCGGTTGTTCGGCGGAATTTCGGTCACCGATTTGCGACTCACCCGGCGTGGGGAATCGGTTCCCTTTTTTGAAGCCCCCACGGCCACGATCTATCACGACAAGCGGCAGTTGCACCGTGGGCAACTCGTGATCCGCAAGATCGAACTGGATAATCTGACCATCCGAGTGAACCGGCGTGAAGATGGCACCTGGGATTTTCAGGGGTTAGCGCAATCGACGACAACCGATGCCCCGATCCCGACGGTTGTGATTCGCCGGGGGACGGTGATTGTGACGGATGCTCTATCCGTCTTGCCCGCGCTGGAAGTGCGTGACATTCGTTTGGAACTGCTCAATGATCCGATTTCTCGACTCAAATTTGATATTCAGGCCCGCGTGGTTTCGGCGGAAGAGCATCTCCCCTATGCATTCCCGATCGGGGCGACGGGCTACATGGTGCGTGCCGCGCGTGAAGCGCACGTTCAGTTGACGTTGCCGGAGATCCGCTGCGATACACGCTTAGCCGCGTGGGTTGGCCGGTATCATCCGATGATGGGAGAACAACTGGCCGCGTTCACGGCCACGGCCGCCGTGCGAGTCGATGCCACCCTTGGGCCGCAGGGGTTGCAGGATTATGACTTGCAGTGTGATTTGCGTGATGGGCAATATACCCATGCCATGCTACCCTGGAAGATCGAGCAACTCGCGGCACGGTTGCACTTCCACGCGGGGCAGCTCCGCATCGAAAACGGCTCCGCCCGATTAGGGGGGGCTCATGTCCAACTCCAGTTGCAAACCCGCTCGTTGTTCGAGTTGCCCGCCACGGTCGCGGAATCCCCAATCGACACCGCCCAAACATTGCTGGAACGTGTGGATGTCGATATTCACCATCTCACACTCGATCCGACGATACAAAGCCTGCTCCCCGCAAGCGGCTTGGAGTTTTGGGAACGCTTTCAACCCGCGGGGACCGTCCATCTGCGTGTGGGTTTCCAGCACACTTCGGCTGGGTGGCGGCGGGAAGCCGTGATGGAACCGGCGAATCTGGAGGTCATCTATAGTCAATTCCGCTACCCGGTCACGGGGATCACGGGGCGCGTCACCGCCATTCAGGAGCAGAATGGCCGGGAGGACATGGTCTTAAACCTCACCGGCATCGCGGGGGGGCAGAAAATCGCCATTCGGGGTAACGTCAGCGGCGATGGCCCGGACCCCGCGATTGACCTCACGATCACGGGCAAAAATGTGCCCATCGACGATCAGTTATTCAGCGCCCTGAAACCCAAGTACGCGGCCGGGTTACTGAAACTCAACGCGGTTGGCCGTGGGGATTTCACCGTGACGGTTCGCCAGGAACACAACGTCAACTTGTGTCAAAACCTCTTTCACATTCAGATTACCGATGGAGTATTGCGTTACACGGCATTTCCCTATCCGTTGTCAGACATCCGTGCAGATGTTCAGATCAATGTTGACACCTGTGATCCTACTCGACCCCGCAAGCCTGGGCAGCCTCTCACGCCGGAAGAAGATCACGACCACATCACGCTGCGGGGGTTCACGGCGCGGCATGGTCCTGGCCGCGTTCTGATAGAAGGAGAAAATTCCCCGGCATCGCGTCTGGGAGAACGCAAGACCGCCATACGGATTCGGGGGCAGAACTGCCCGCTCAATACGGATTTCCGCACGGCTATTGCGAAACTGGGCGGAGCGGAAATCTGGAATGAACTCAATCCGAATGGGTTGCTCGATGTCGCCGTGGATTTGGACATTGCCGAGGACGCGGCGGCCGTGTCCGAAAATGTCCCATCCGCGGAAGCCGTGCAGACCATCGCGGAACGCCCGTTGGCGATGGATCAAGTCCGCCTCCGTGCGAGTTTCCGGGGACCGAGCATACGCCCGGCGAGCTTCCCCTATGAACTCCGCGAACTGACGGGAGTCGCCCGCTATCAGGATGGCCAGCTCGAACTTGGGCGGCTCAGCGGGAAGCATGGTCGATCCCTGTTCCGCCTAGCCGCCGTGGAAGTGCGAACATCAGACACGGCAGTCTGGACCAACCTCGGCGGATTGAGCGTCTCTCCGTTGATTCTGGATCCAGAACTTCTGCAAGCCTTGCCACAGAAACTCCGTGCGGGCCTCGACACACTGCAACTGCAGGGGCCGATGGACTTACACATCGAACACGCGGTGATTGACCTGCCGAAAATCCCTTCCCCCGCGTCGAGGCCAGTACAGACGCATCTCGAAAATGTTGCGAGCGTGGTGCCCCCCCGTGATTCGGAATTCCGCGATCCCATCGTGTTTTGGCGTGGGGAATTGCGTCTCGCGGGGGCGGGAATGCACACGGGAGTGACCTGGAGCGATCTCCACGGAACCCTGGCCTGCACGGGGCGGTACGAAGGCACCCATATCGGGTCGATTTTCGGCGATGCCTGGCTGGATCGGGCCATCATTGCCAATCAACCCGTCCACGATGCCAAGCTGACGATGCGTGTACCCACTCAGCAACCGGACCCCCAGAATCCGGGTCAGTTTACCGCGCCAGTGGTGGAGTTCCCCGACCTGCACGGCAAGCTCTTTCATGGCACCATCGGCGGGGAAGCTCGGGTTGTATTGGACGACCAGACCGGGTATCGCCTCTGGCTGACGGCGGCGAATGTTCGCCTGGACGAAATCGCCACCCACTACGGGCTTGGCTCCGAAGCGGAACTCCGGGGAATCGCGCAAGGGCAACTTTTGCTCGAATCCCGGCTCGACCCAAGAACCGGGGAACCGACGATGGCTGGCTCCGGTGAAATCGACATCCCCACGGGGCGGATGTACAACCTACCGATCACGTTGCCGCTCTTGAAGCTGCTCAAGCTCCAGGCACCGGATCAGACCGCCTTTGAGGAAGCCCATGCGCAATTTGAACTCTTGGGCGACCGCGTCACCGTGAAACATCTGGATTTGCTCGGCACCGCGATCAGCCTCGGCGGTTCAGGGGAACTCACGACGGATGGCCAAAACCTCCGCTTCGAGTGCTACACGATCTGGTCGCAAGCCCTGCACCGACTCTTGAACGCGCCGACACGGGGTGAGTTGACCGGCGCTTTGAATAGTAACCTGTTTCGGATCGACATGGTCAAGCGTGACGGTGGACCGATCGACTACAAGCCACGCGTGCTGCCCGCCGTGACCGACCCGGTACGGGCAATGGTCAATCGGGTGCGCGAACGCACCGCGACACGCTGGGCAGATTCTCAAGCCACGATCCGCGCGGTTGGGCCGCGATAAGGGCAGAAACTTCGATTGGATTTCGCACGCGGGCAGGAGGTTTTCCGTGTTCTGGCTACCCCTCGGCATCTTGCATCGGATGATCTTTTGGGAACTCGTCCGGGTCTTTTTGCTGTCCCTGACGGGGTTGACCGGGCTCGTCCTCATCGCGGGGTTGATCCAACAAGCGAGCCAATTGGGGCTGTCGCCTTCTCAGGTTCTCAACGTCATTCCGCTGTTGATTCCGAGTACCCTGCCCTATACCATCCCCGCGACCACGCTCTTTGCTTCATGTGTGGTCTACGGTCGCTTGTCGAACGACAACGAAGCCGTGGCGATCAAGGCCGCGGGGATCGACTTATTCACGATTCTCCGGCCCGCGATCGCCCTGGGGGTGCTGACGACCTGTGTAACAGGGGGGTTGTACTATGCGTTGATCCCCCGCACGCAACAAATGCTTCAGGAACAGGTGCTGCAAGACCCCGAAGAAGTGCTCTACAACTGGCTCCGGCGGGAACGGCGATTCGTACTCTCGAATTTCCCCTACGTCATCTACGTCCGGGATGTTCAAGGTCGGCGTCTGATTGATGTCGTGGTGAAGCAGCGAGACAAGATCCGCACCGGGAACGGCACCGAAGTCTGGTTCGGCTACGATTTCGTGGCTCGGGCGGCGGAAGCCCGACTGATCGTGGATCGGGAACGCAACACGCTCAAAATCGACTCGGATAAATGGGTGATGGTCGGGAAGACGACCGCGCTCGAAAGCAACGGCAGTGCCCCGCCCGAAGTGGCTCTGCCGGAGATGTTTTCCGGGAAGACGATCAAAGCGCGACCGATGGCGCTCGAATGGGATGAACTGCCCGAACGCATTCAGGAACTCGAAGACCGCAAGGAGGAACTCATCATCAAGCGGGATGCGAACCGTCGGGTGATCGAGGAAACCCAAAACCCGTTCTTACGGCAAACCGCCATCGCTCAGGAACCGCACTACAAAGCCCAGATTGAGGAGATGGACCGGCAAATTCGCACCGTGATGTTCGAGCAGCACATGCGGCCCGCTTTGGCCGTGGGGTGTCTCTGTTTCGCGCTGATCGGCTGTCCGGTGGGCATCTGGGCGAACCGGGCCGATTATTTGAGTACATTCATCATCAGCTTCCTCCCAACGGTATTGGCGTACTATCCGCTCATGTTGGCGGGGGGCGGACTCGCCCGTGAGGGGCGAGTTCCGATCCCCGTAGGGGTCTGGGCCGCCGATGGTATAGCGGGACTGGCGGCACTGCTGCTGACCTATGTGCTGATTCGCCGTTAATCGCCACGCAGCGGCGGTGCGGTGCGGGGGGTCGTGATCCCCCGCCGCAGCAGTTTGGCCATCATCTTCAGGCGGCGAGTGGGGTCATCGTGTTCGTCCTCAATGTCGCCAATGATTTCTTCGAGGACATCTTCCAAAGTCAGAATGCCGATCACTTTCCGGGATTCTGGCTCACGAATGATCGCCATGGGCCGCTTTGTCCGGCGGAATAAACGTAAAGCCGTGGAAATCGGTTCGTTCGGCGCGAGGAACTGGGCTTCGTACAGGGCATCTTCCAGCAACACCACGCCACGCAGGCTGAACAGATAAAACAGATCTTTCGTGTTGACGATCCCAACAATGTTATCCGGCTCATCATGATAGACCGGCATCCGGGTATGGGCACCTTCGCGGACGGCTTCCATCACCCGTTCCGGTGTGGAATTCAGTTCCAATCCGGCGACTTTGTCCCAAGGCACCATCGCATCGGCAACGGTCTTGTTACTCAGTGCAAATACGTTCAACACAACATCCGCGGCATCCGGGTCGAGCAGGCCCGCTTCTTCGGTGTCTTCGACGATGAGTCGCAGTTCTTCGACAGAATGCACTTCATCGTCTTCGTGGGTTGGCACATACCCCAGGCGACGCACCAACCAGTTTGCGGTGCCGTTCATTCCCCAGATGATCGGTCGAGACAACCGGGCGAAGACGTTCAATGGCGAGGCGATCCACAAAGAGGTTCTGTCCGGTGACTGCAAAGCAATCGCCTTGGGAATCAGTTCACCGAAGACGACATGCAGGAACGTCACGGTGCTGAATGCCACCACCACCGACACCGCGTGCCGGGAGAGGAACGCCCATTGTTCCGGCAGGAAGGCAAAGACCGGACGCAGCGCGTGCTCCATCGCCCGTTCACCGACCCAACCGAGTGCGATACTCGCCAACGTGATGCCCAACTGCGTGGCCGCGATACTCCGATCGAGGTTGTGCAACGCGGCTTCGACGGCCTTGGCCCGTTGAATCCCTTGGGCAATCATTTCTTCCACGCGGGTCTTGCGTACCGCAACGAGCGCGAACTCCGCCGCGACGAAAAACCCGTTCAGGGCGATCAGAATGGGGATCGCAACGAATCCACCGACGATCCAACCCCAGTGGGGCACATCAGCAAACACGAATTCAGAACCTCACATCGGGCCCGGTCGAAACAGAACCGCCCCGGCGGGCCAGCCAGGGCGGAGAGTCTCACCATAGTATAGTGGATTTACTTCCCGCCGGGGGACACATACTTCCGCAACCAGCCGAATACTTCTTCGTGCCAATACTGACTGTTGCGCGGTTTCAGCACCCAGTGCCCTTCATCCGGGAAGTTGATCATCCGGCTCGGGACACCTTGCCGTTGCAGGGCTGAGAATAGTTCATGCCCCTGACCGATCGGGCAACGGAAATCCAGATCGTTCTGGATGACGAGCATCGGCACCTTGTGCTTGCCGAGTTCCCCCGCGCGGGTGTGCGGGCTGAATTCCCGATATTTTCCGGGTTTCTCCCAGGGAAGCCCGCCATGTTCGTGTTCGTCGAACCACAGTTCCTCCGTCGTGCCCCACATACTCTCGAAGTTCCACACCGAGCAATGGTTGATCTGGCAGCGGAATCGTTTGGCGATGTCGTTCACCGCGAACCAGTTCTGCATGTAGCCACCAAAACTCGCTCCGGCGGTCGCCAACCGATTCTTGTCGACGTAGGGGAGTTTTTCGACCGCATCCAGCCCGGCGACAAGGTCACGGTAGCACTTGCCGCCCCAGTCGCCGCTGATTTCATCCACGAACTTCTGGCCGAAGCCGGTCGAACCGCGCGGGTTCGGCAAGGCGATGACGTACCCTTGCGCGGCCCAGAGCGTCGGGTTCCACCGCCAACTCCAGCCATCTTCCCAGGCACCCTGCGGCCCAC
>JAIXLE010000056.1 GCA_026931725.1 Bacteroidales bacterium | reverse complement strand
GCTTTCAACTCTCCCTACAGTTGCGTCAGTTCGACCCGTTCCGTGAAGGTGAGTCGCAGCAGCTCAGAAACCATGCCAGTGCAGTAACCGTGGGCACCGTGCGCAAAAGCCCAGTCGAGCTGGCGTGCGAGACTCGCACGATCCAAGGAATGATCTGCTAGAAACGGCGTGTGCGCGATGGGCAGAACACCCGCGATAACCTGAGGCATGAGGAACCATCCGGTTTTGGGAAGAGTCAGTTCGCAGAACGCTAATCTACAGTTTTTCCGTGGGGCTCGCGCCCGAATTTCCGGGGTGTTGGCGGCTTCATTGGGTCTTCACATCATGACCCATCGGTTCTTCATGTTGGGCGATATTTTGAATCCTCGTACTCTCCGTGGGCAACTTGTGGGCGACCGCTCCTGACGATGCCCCAGCGGAAGTTCGCCACATACGCTCAGACCGCGGATTGTGGTGTATCTATTCCACAAGAGGATGGACTGTTGAAACGCGCAGCTTTCACACTGATCGAGCTTTTGGTTGTCATTGCGATCATCGCTATCTTGATCGGATTGCTATTGCCCGCCGTGCAGAAAGTCCGAGAAGCGGCCGCCCGCACCCAGTGCCAGAATCACTTGAAGCAGATTGGCCTCGCCTTCCACTCGCATTCCGACACGGTGCGTGCCTTGCCTCACGGCGGTAAGAATGGCAAACCCGCTGGCCAGAGCGGCACGGCCTGCTGTAGCTGGGAAGATTCCAATACCGCTGCCAAGAACGCGGCGGGGCAACTGGACGATCGAACCGGGTTCAACTGGCGGTATCAGATTTTGCCGTTCATCGAACAGGGTCCGCTCCATGATTTGCCGAGCCGGGCCACGCTGTACGCCACGCCGGTGAAGGTGATGTACTGCCCCAGTAGCCGACCCGCGAGAACCTACAGCGGCTCCGGTCGGAGTGACTATGTCGGCAACGCGGGCGGTGGCTCCAGCATGTCCACACGCAATGGTCTGGTCGTCTCCCCGGATCACACGCTGGAGATTCACCGGGTGCCGGATGGTACGTCCAACACGGTCATGGTGGCGGAAAAGTGGCTGCACCCCCAGCGGCACGGTGTCGATGGCGGCGACAACGAACCGTGGGTGAACGCGGGCTGGGATGAAGACGTCGTGCGGATCGGCGGCGGCACCTATACCTACACGCACCCCAAAACCGGAACCTCGGTCACGGTGCCCCGGACTCCGCAACACAACAGCGATGCTCCGAATTATTCCAGTTGGAATCAGACCTTTGGTTCCTCGCACGATGGCGGAATGAACGCGGCTATGGGAGACGGTTCGGTGCGGTTCGTCCGGTACTCTGTCGATGCGACCGTCTGGGCCGGTTCCTGCACCCGTGACGGTGGCGAAGTCGTGCAACTGGACTGAGTTTCCAACATTCCACATCCCAGGTTGACAAAAGGAAATCGTTATGTTGCGACGGAATTGTCTGGCAGTTGTGTTGATGTTGGCCGCGGTCGGGTGCGGAGAGTCCGAAATCGGCCCCGTGACCGTGACACCCGAGATCGAAGCGCAGCAGAAGCAGGCCCAACTTGCCGTGCAGCAGGAAGAAGGGCAGCGGATGCAATCGCAACGGCAACCCCAGCGGTCGTTTGAACAAAGCGTCCATGCGGCGGAGGCAGCCCGGCAACGCCGATAACGTGGCCCGCGGGCGGCTGGTGCCCGAACCCGTTACCAGTCACCGACGCTGCCATCGGGGTAGAAGACGCGCTGCGGCAGTTCCTGTTGGAAGGGATGCTGGGCCACGGCGCGTTCGTTGATCGTGATGCCCAGACCAGGCCGGGTGTTCGGGCGAACGATCCGGCCTTGCGGTTCCATCGTGAACCCTTCTTCCACCACATCCGTTCGCCACGGCACATCGGCATGAACGGTTTCACAAATGATGTAACTCGGTTGGCTGAAGCCGAACTCCAGGGAAGCCGCCGTGCTGACCGGCCCTTGTGGGTTGTGCGGAGCCAAGGCGATCCGATGCGCTTCTGCCAGAGCCGCCACCTTCCGAGCCGCGGTCAAGCCGCCGCAGTGCGTGATGTCCAACTGGCAGACATCGCAGGCCCGTTTCGCAAACAGTTCTTGAAATGTCCGTAGGTCTGTTACCCGTTCACCCGTGGCCACCGGAGTCGTGATCGCGGCATTGATCGCGGCCAGTCCGTCCACCGCTTCGGGCCAGCACGGCTCCTCGAAGAAGTACAACCCATACGGATCGAGTGCTTGACCGAACTTCAATCCCATCGCAGGAGAGGGGCGGGCATGGCAATCGACCATGATGTCCACGTCGTCGCCCACCGCGTCCCGCATGGCGGCGACGGCGGCTTCCGCGTGCTTGACGGCGCGGAGTCCTTCGAGCGGCATCGTCGGCGGCACGGCCATACTTTTGAAGGCGGTGTACCCCTCCGCCACGGCGGCACGGGCCAGGTCGGCGAAGGATCGGGCATCGTCGATGGAGGTTTCGTAAAACTTCTCCATGTTTCCGCCGCCGAGGTGGCAGTAGGTGCGCACATAATCCCGCACCCGGCCCCCCCAGAGTTGGGAACAGGGGACACCCGCGATCTTCCCGGCAATGTCCCAGAGGGCGAGGTCGATACCGGAAATGGCCGTACCCCGGACGATGCCATTGCCATGCCAGAAGTGCTGGCGGAACATCATTTGCCAAAGATGTTCGATTCGGCGGGGGTCTTCCCCCACGATCAATTCTGCGATGTCTTGAATCGCGCCGACGACGGAGCGGGTGTGCCATTCCAGTGTCGCTTCGCCCCAACCGATAAGCCCTGGTTGATCGGTCACGATCTTGACGAAGATCCAGTTCCGCATCCGGGCATGGCAGACGAGCGGTTCAATCGCGGTGATTTTCATGGAGTCACAAGCTCGGAAATCGCGGTTATGAGGGCATCACGCAACTGCTCCAGGCTGCCCTGGACCACGATGGAGGCCTCTTCCTGATAGAGCCCTTTTCCGAAGGCTTCCGCATCGGGCAGATACCAGACGTGCGAACCGTTCGCCACCGTGCCGACGATCAGCGCGAAATCGGGGAACTGCTCGCGGAGCGTTCGTTGCAGGCTGTTGTAATGCTCCCCTTCCAACGGCAGCCAGAGGATGTTGCCGGTACGGATCAGGGTAGCCTGATAGGGGTACGCCTCGCCTGGGGGCAGATGTTCGGTGCGAATCCGGTTGCGGGTGGCGCGTTCGGCCAGGGCGCGAGCATCCCGCGCGGCGAGCGTGTCCCCGCGTGCCAGTGCGGCCTGTTCTTCCGCGAGCTGGCGTTCATACTCTAAGCGGTGAACATCACCCCGGATCAGGTCTGGCCGGTACGCCATCGGCACGGTGAGGCTGCGTTCCCGCCAAATCTGGGTCTGCTCCTGGTGGTCGCTCGGCTGTGGCACATAATCCCAGCGACCGAGGGTGGCACCGGAAATCACCGGGCCGGTGTATTGGAACCGCTGCCCCGGTTCGGGCAGGGCTTCCCAGGCCGCTAGCACGGCGTATCCGAGTTGCCGTCCGTTCTGGTCCGCGATGGCCGGATCGCCGACGAACCCGTGCCGGGGGCCGACATCCCCGGATGCCCCTTGCACGAACAGGCATGGCCCGGTGTGCGGTTCGATCAACTCGCGCATCGCCCCGACGAAATCCGGGCTGATGAGGGTGTTCTCATACGCCAAGGTCGTCGGGTGACACGCATAATTGATAATGGATGCGATTGGGGTGCCATCGTCCCCACGGACCCGACTCACCAGGACGGTATCATCGACCGGCCCGCCGGGGTGCAAGCCGCAGACGGCTTTTCCGTCCGAGTCGAAGAAATCCCGATTCGCCGCGAGATCACAACGGCCCCGGCCCACGGTGAGCGTGGCGGGGATGGCTGCATCCTGCGCTTGCCGAGCCAGCTGACCGAGTGTCTCCCCGAGTTGGGCGAGGTACGGCAGGATCAGATGACCGCCGGGTAGGTGGGTGCGTTCCCGTCCCATCAACCCGGAAGCATGGGTATGGGAGAAGAAGACGGTCACCCGTTCCCGTGGCAGCCCTGCCCCGCTGGCGATGGCGGTGAGCAGTTCCTGCATTTCCGGGAACCAGAGCAAGCAGTGATCCAAGGCGATGAACACCCGGCCCAGGCTGGAGGCATCCGGTGGCGCGAGGTACAAAGCCGTGGCGAGCAACGGTTTGTGAACGCCCGTGGCAACATCGTGCCGGGCCGCTCCCCACATGCGGTGGTAGATGCCGACCGGCGGTGTGACATCGGCCCGAGCCGCCCCAGCACGCACGCGGGCTTCGGGAGCTTCTAAAAATGTCGTTGGCATGGGGGTAGCGTACCGACCAATGGGGTGCCTGCCTAGCATTTCTTGCACCCCCTTTCGGGAAATCCTGAGAACAACGTAAGATGGGAGGAACAACAACCGAACACCGATTGTCCACGGCTGCTCATCGTCTGACCGGGTTCGTGGCGGATTCGGAGCTTTCCTCACGTCGGCACGGTATCGGCATGGGGCTTGCTTGGTGTCGTTTGCCGATTTTCCCAGGGTGTTTGACCATGCCTCCTATTGTGCCCCGCATTGCGTTGCTGGTCCCCGGCTTGCTGTTCCTCATGCCACTGCTGGGGTGCGGGGATTCTGGGACCACCCCGCCGACCCCGGCTCAAAACCGCTCCACGGCTTCCCCGAAAGCGGCCCCGCCGAGTGCGACTCCGCCCCCCAGTACGGCATCCCAGAACTCCGATGACTGGACTCCGCCGCCGTACCCGGATTTCGCCAGCATGGGCAAGGACGCGGAGCCGTTGCCCCCCGTGCCCCAAGCGGACCCCCAATCGTCTTTGAAAGCCCTGCTCCCCGATCAGTCGATCTATCTGGAAACGCTACCCGATGGCACTCGGCGTGTCTTGCTGCAAAGCGAAGTGTGCATGGTGCGTGGGCCGCTGGAAGTGTTCCTGTGCAAGGCGAACACCAAGGAGCATGAGGCCATTTTGCGGACCTCCGTACCTCCGCAGTTCATCGACGCGGCTTTGCTCGCCGCAGGGGCGGAAAAAGGTTCCCCCGTACAGTTCGTCGATCCGAAAACGGGTGAGGAAGCATACAAGCCCGCATCCGGGGGGAAAATCCGGGTGCTGGTCAACTACCGCAAAGGCGGCAAAGTCCATACCCGCCCCGCGCAAGAGTGGATCCGCGACATCCGCACCGAGAAGCCGATGACGCATGAATGGGTCTTCGCGGGCAGTCGCTTCATCAAGAACCCCGAACGCCCGGAAGACCCACCGTTCTACACGGCCAACAACGGCGAAATCATCGGCATCTCGAACTTCCCGGATTCCACGCTCGATTTGCCGGTGCCGGTGAGCCAGGACAACGCCGCGCTTGCATTCGAGGCCCGCACCGTCGAGTTGCCACCGCTGTTGTCGAAGGTCTGGGTGATTTTGGAACCCGCAGGGAAGCCGTCGGAACACAAGCCGCAAGAGAACCGCACACCAGGAAACGGGCTCGCCCCTCGACCATCCTGATCATCCGGTAGTGGGAAAAGGTGGGAATGGGGTATAATGGCGAAATGGAGCCCGAGCGACCAACGTATTCCGTGCGGGATGCGTTCTTCCTCGGGAAAACCGAACGCGGAGCCAGCAGCGATGGCCTCAGTTCTCGAACCGCAACCCACCCCATCCCAGGCCGAATCCCGTGTGGAAGCGGAATTGCGACGAGCCACACACGCGATTCGGACCACGGATCTGCTCACCGGCATCGCCACCGTGGCCGCGGTGATACTCACTTATGCCGTGCTTCTGATGCTGGTCGATCGCCAGTGGGAGCTTCCCAATTGGTCCCGGCAACTGAGCTTAGCCGGGCTTTTGGCCCTCGTCGGGATCCTCGGCTATCGTATGATCGTGCGACCTTTGCGGAGCGTCATCAACCCTCGGTTCGCGGCTCGTCGGGTGGAATCCACGGTGGAAGGGGCCACCAACGCCGTCATCAACTGGGTGGACCTCCGCGAGCGCAACCTGCCCGCCAGCGTCCGCACCGCCATCGGCACCGAAGCGGCTCAGGAACTGGCCGATGCCGATCGGAACCGCACCGTCGATACCCGGCCCATGCTCTGGATGGGCGGATTGGCCGCGTTCCTGCTCGCCGTCCTCGCGGTGATGTTCGTCATCTGCAAGCCGCCGCAGTTCTTCTCGCTGCTGGGCCGGGCGTTTAACCCTTTCACTTCGGTGGCCATCGCCAGTCAGACGCAGATTCGATTGATGAAACCCGCGGACGGGGATGTGTCGATACCCACCGGGGAACCGCTCACGATTGCCGTGGAGATTGATGGCCGGGTGCCCGACCCCGAATCGCCCGAGCGTGTCCGCCTGCAATATCGCCACAACCTCGCTGCCGAGTATGAAGAATACCCGCTGACCGTCGCGGCGACGCACCGGGAATGGTCCGCGCAGCTGCCCGATTACATCATTCAGAACGGCTTTTCCTACCGTATTGCTGCCGGAGACGCGGTCACGCCGGAGTACCGGGTCAGTGTGCGAACCCGTCCACAATTCACCAGCTACGAAGTGTTGTACACCTTCCCCGATTACCTGCGGATGCAACCGGAAATCGGTCACGAACCCCGCATCGAAGCGTATCGCGGCACGCAAGTGACCCTGATCGCCACGACGAACCGGGAACTGCGTGTCGCCAAACTCCAGTTCTCCGACCGCGCCGATGCACTCACCGGGGTCGTGGATGCGGACAACCCCACGGCCGCCCGCTTCACCTTTACTCTCGATCAGAGCTTGACGTATCGACTGCTGTTTGAACCCCGCAGCGGAGAATCGGGCCTCGCTTCGCCCATCTTCCCGATCAAAGTGCTAGAAGACTTCCCCCCCACGGTGGTCATCGACCAGCCCGCCGACGCCGAACAACCGATCCCCGCCAACGGCACCCTCACCATCGACGGCACCATCGGCGACGACTTCGGCATCGACACCGTGACACTCAAACTGCAACTCCTCGGCGACCCAGGAACGCCGTTGACCCCAAAACCGTATCTCAACGGCGCGAACCGCTCGTTCCGCCGAGAAGCCGATGGCACCTTCCCCACCAGCTTGATGTACAAAGATTCGCTCGCCCTGAATGCTCTGCAAGACAGCACCGGGAAGCCGATCGCATTGCAAGAAGGCATGACCCTCGAATACTGGCTGGAAGCGACCGATAATTGCACGGTGCCCCGGCCGCATGTGGGCCGTTCCGCCGTGAAGCGGATTCGCGTTCTGCCACCCATCGTCGAACCGGCCCAAAAGGCGGCCCAGGATCAGAACGCGGCCCGCCGTCAGACCGACGAACAGCAAGCCCGCCAGCAACAGCGGGAACGGCTCCAGACCGAGGACCGCCCGCCGCCGCCGCCGGTTCACAATGAGCAGCCGCAACCCCAACCGCAAGAAGCCAACCCCGGTGAAGGGCAAAAACAGCCCGGCCAGGGAGGCTCCGGGTCAGAAAACGCGGCTCCGCAACCGGGAGACATGCCGCCCAACGCCGACCCACAGAACGGCCAACCAGCAAAAGGCGGGAACACGCAACCCGGCAACAATCCGCCACCCGATGACACCATGCCACCAGACGATGAAGTCAAACGCATGGCCGATCAAGTGCAGCAGGCGCTCGCGGAAGAACAGAAGCAACCCGGCGAGGCCCGGAACAACGGCGAGGCCGGGCAACCCGGTTCGTCGCAGCCGATGACGGGAGAACAGGCCGCGGAAGCCAAGCCCGGCGAGCCATCGAACTCGTCCGATTCCGCGCAAGCGAAACCGGGTGAGTCCCCGTCTGGTTCGGAAGATTCCTCCACGCCAAAACCCGATTCGGCGGCCCAACCGAAGGAAGCCGGGAAGGTCGAACCGCCGCCGCAGCCGGCGGAATCGAAAGCCGCACCGGCCGACAAACCCCAAGCGGGTCCAAACGCCGCCGCCAATCAACCTCAAGGTGAGACTCCGAAATCGCAACCGAGCGAGTCGAACGCGGGCCAGGAAAAGGCGAACGCATCCCCGCCAGAGAAACCCACTGATGCTGGGAATGCGAAAGGTTCCGAGAAGGGTTCTGAGAACCCGGACGGAACGCCCCCATCCACGCCCTCTGGGCAGGCGAAGCCGAACACCGCACCCGAACGCGGCCAGCAACGCCCCGATTCTTCCCAGAAGTCTTCCCCAGATTCTCCCCAGGATGCCGCACCCCAAACCGGCGGTCGTGGCCGCAGTGACCGCCCCACGGACCCCGCCGGTGCCAAACCGAAACCGGATGCTTCCCAAAACTCCTCGAAGAACGGGGAACCACAAAACCCGAACGCATCCCAGGAAAAACCACCACCCGAAACTGGGCCGATGGACCAACCCGGCTCCCCATCCGAACCCGGCAACAGTAAATCCGAAGGTCAGCCCCCGCCCAACGGGTCCGACAGTGGTCAATCCGGTCAATCCGGTCAACCGGGAAACCCAGATCAACGCGGAAGCGAAAAAGGTCCACCACCCGAAAAAGGGGAACTCGACCGCGAAATCGGCAGTAGCGGCGACAAAAACAGCACCCCCACCGCTGGCCCCGAAGATGTCGAACGCCTGACCCGCGACGCGGACAAACTCAATTCCCGCGACCCCGCCGAACGCAAACAGGCTGAGGAGCAGTTCGATGACCTGCTCGGCAAGAAGAAACGCGAGGAACTTCAGAAGAACGTCCAGCAATCTCAGTCTGGTGAGACTCCGGGGGAACGCCAGCAAGCCCAGGAGAACGTCGAGGAACTGACCAAGAAGGCCGCCCAGAACGAGAAGTCGCAAATGCCTTCCCAACAGGAAGTCGATGCCCTGAAGAAAAAGGCCGAGGATCTCGCCTCCAACGACCCCCAGAAACGGGAAGCCGCCGAGAAAGAGTTCGACGATCTGCTCGGCAAAAAAGGCCGGGAAGAACTGCAAAAGAACGTCCAGAATCAGAAGAATGGCCAATCCGGTTCGTCGCAGCAGGAACAAGCGGCCCAGAAGGCGAACGAACTGACTCAGCAAGCCGCGCGGAACGGCAAGCAGGGTAAGCCCACCCCCGAACAGGTGGAAGACCTGAAGAAATCCGCCCAGGATCTCGCCTCGGACGACCCCCAGAAACGGGAAGTCGCCGAGAAAAAATTTGATGATCTGCTCGGCAAAAAAGGCCGGGAAGAACTGCAAAAACAAGCCCAGAAGCAGCAGAACGGCACCCCCCAGGAACAGCAAGCCGCCGGGGAAAAGGTCGAGGATCTCGCCCAGGATGCCGCCCGTCAGCAGAAAGCGCAACAGCAAGACCAGCAGAAAGCCCGTGAACAAGCCCGCCAGGACGCGGAAAAGCTCGCCCAACAAGCCGGTGATCTGGCCTCGGACAATCCCGAGAAACAGAAAGCCGCCGAAAAAGCGTTCGATGAAAAGATCGGCCAAGAGAAACGCGAAAAATTGCAGCAGGCGATGAACGATCTGAAGTCGGATGACCCCGAGAAACAGAAAGCCGGCCGCGAACAACTCGAAAAAATGGCCCAGGATGCCCGCAAGCAAGCCCAGGCCGCCGCGAAACAGCAGCAAGAGGAACAGGCTCGCCAGGAACAAGCCGCCTTCGACAAACACGCCCAG
>JAIXLE010000144.1 GCA_026931725.1 Bacteroidales bacterium | reverse complement strand
CGGCCCAGTGCCCGTGTCACCCGAATTGTGGCCTGATACAGTTCCAGTGAGACATGGCAATCACGGCAACCGCACAAATGCTGTTCGACCAGCACGCGTTGTTCCGCGGCCAGTTCGCCATCCAGAAATTCGGAGATCAGTTCGACGAGCTCCTGGCAGTTCATGATGCGATCTCCTCGAAGTGCGGAGTGAGCAACCCACGCATTTGGAGTCGCGCCCGATGGAGCCGGCTCTTGACGGCGGGCAAACTCAGCCCGAGCATCTCGGCAATTTCGACATTCGGCAATTGTTCGACATCCGCAAGAACATAAACATCGCGGGACGGTTCCGGCAACTTGGCAATCGCTCGTTCGATGATTTGCCGTTGTTCCGCAGCTAGGGCGATGTCGTCGGGTGTGGCTCCGGTTCGAGGCAGACGCACGGCCCCTGGGGGGTCGGCGAGGGCCGCCGATTCGAGGGCATCTTCCCCAACAGATGTGGTTTCATGCTTGGCCCGGTTCGCACGCTTCTCCCGGTGTGCCAGTGCCGCGTTCACGGTGATGCGGTGCAACCAGGTCGAAAGGGCCGATTCCCCCCGAAAACTGTCGAGTTTGCGGATGACTTGCAGCAACACATCCTGCGTGACATCTTCCGCATCCGCGTCGTTGTTGAGCAAGCGGCGGGCGATCTGGTAGATGCGCGGGGCGTATTCCCGAAAGACCAACTCGGGCGTGGGCGGTTCCGCAAGCGGTTCCGGGCAAGGATCAGCGGGTTCCGGCATCAGCGGTTCCAGGGTCGGCGGAAGGGGCTCATTCCATACCATATCCTGATAAGCCTTCTGGAGCAAACCATGCTGACCCGCGCCGCCCTGTTCGACTTCGACGGCACCCTGGCCGACAGTTTCGCGGGTATCACCGCCAGCACCAACCATGTCCGCCGGTTGTACGGTCTTCCCGAGATGACGGAAGCCGAAGTCCGGGTGTACGTCGGACTCGGATTGCCGAACTTGCTGGAGGCGGTCGTACCCAATGCCCCTCTGGCCGATGCCATCGCCGCCTACAAGGCTCACCATGTGGACGTGATGGTATCGGGAACGCAACTGCTTCCGGGGGTGCGGGATACGCTGACCGCGCTCCACCGGGGCGGCCTCGTTCTGGGGATTTGTAGCAACAAGGCGGTCGCATTTACGCGGCAAATCGTGGCCTCCCTGGGGATTGCGCCGTTGTTCCAGGCCGTACTCGGGCCGGACGATGTGGCCGGACAGGCCAAACCGAACCCGGCCATGCTGTTAGAGGGGTTGACCCGGCTCGGGGTTTCACGCGAGGAAACCGTTTATGTCGGCGATATGGCTGTGGATGTCCACGCGGGGCGTGCCGCTGGGCTGACGGTTTGGCTGGTGGAAGGCGGAGCGGCGGGGCGTGAGTCCGCACTGGATGCGGGGCCGGATCGCGTGCTGAGCGGGTTTGCGGAGCTGCTGCCGCTGCTGTTGCCAGCGCGTTAGATACCGGAATCGGAGGATCGGCACGGAACGAGATTGTCGAGGAACTGCTGGGTGCAGCGCTCCCAGGTGTAGCGTTCGCCTTCAGCCACGCAGGCTGCGGGTTCTCCGGTGGCGAGTGCTTGGGCAACCGCTCGGCCCAAGTCGGCATCGAGTGCGCCAAGCCGGGGTTCGTGGATGATGTCGATGGGGCCGGTCACGGGGTACGCCGCGACGGGGAGGCCGCTGGCCAACGCCTCGATAAGTACGATGCCAAACGTGTCGGTGCGACTCGGGAAGACGAACAGATCCGCCGCCGCGAATGTTTCCGCCAACGCTTCCCCGGTACGGTAGCCGAGGAATCGGGCTGCGGGATACCGCCGTTCCAGTTCCTGCCGATACGGCCCATCCCCGACGATCACTTTGGTGCCGGGTGTCTTCAACATTAAAAAATCGTCGATCCCTTTTTCCTTCGAGACTCGCCCCACATAGAGCAACACCGGGCCGGGTCCGAGGGGGATTGCAGGTTTGGGCCTTGGGTGAAACAGAGTCAAATCGACTCCACGGGACCAACGGCGTTTCGGGGCGGTAAAGCCGCGCTGGCTCAGTTCCGCCTCCAGGCTCGGCGTGGCGACCATCAACCCTGCGGATCGGCGGTGGAACCAGCGGAGATACGCATAGGGGCCGCACTCCGGGAGTCGGACCAGCTTTCGCAGGTACTCGGGAAACCGGGTGTGATACGATGTCGTGAACCGCCAGCGGGCCTGTCGGCAAAAGGCGCGAACCCCCAGACCGATTGGCCCCTCCGTGGCGATATGGACCGCATCCGGGCCAAAGTGGCGAATCCGGCGAAAGAGTTGGCCCCGGTTTACCCAGGCCACGCGGATTTCTGGGTAGAACGGCACCGCCCCATTGGGGAACGCGGAAGGTTCGATCACTTCCACGAGATGCCCACTGGCCTGGAGCCGTGTCACGGTGGTATCCAGTGTGCGGACCACCCCATTGACCTGCGGATGCCAAGCATCCGTGGCAATCAGAATCCGAGACAGGTGAATCCGAGACATGGAGACATCCTATGCCGCCCGATCCCGATAAACGCCGCCTGCGGGAACTGAAGCGGGTTCTCAAAAAGGCGGGCAGCAAGCACCGCCGCCGCGAACTGAAACGCGACCTCGCCGAGAACCCGGAAGAAGCCGCCTACAGTGAAGAGAACCTCGGACGCTCCCGCTCCGATACACTCAACGGCCTGGACCGTGACTCCCACCGCAAGAAAGCCAAGCCGTGACCCAGAACCATTCGTTCCCCACTCATTCCCGAATCTGACCATCTCCGGTGACGACGTATTTGTAGCTGGTCAGTTCCTGCAATCCGCAGGGGCCGCGGGCGTGGAATTTATCGGTGCTGATGCCGATTTCCGCGCCGAGCCCGAGTTCAAACCCATCGTTGAAGCGGGTGCTGGCGTTCACCACCACGGCTGAGGAATCAACCCGCGCGATGAACTCCCGCGCCGTCGCAAGGTCGCGGGTGACAATCGCGTCCGTGTGCTTCGATCCGTATTTGTTGATGTGTCGGATTGCGGAATCGAGCGACGGAACGATTTTCACGGATAGAATCAGATCGGTATATTCCGCGAAAAAGTCTTCCTCTGTGGCGGGCCGACAGTCCGGGATGATGTGGCAGGTTTCCGGGCAGCCACGCAGTTCCACGCCCTTGGCTCGGAGTGCGGCTGCGGCCTGGGGGAGGAATCGTGCCGCGACTTCCCCATGCACCAGCAGACTTTCCGCCGCGTTGCAGACACCCGGCCGCTGGCACTTCGCATTCACCAGAATCCGTTCCGCCATCAGCAGTTCCGCGGCGGCATCCACATACACATGGCAGTTGCCAAGGTAATGCTTCAGCACCGGCATCGTCGCCTCGGCGGCGACCCGGCGAATCAGACTTTCTCCGCCACGCGGAATCGCCAAATCGATCAGATCGTTAAGTTTCAGCAGATGCCCCACGGCCGCGCGATCGGTGGTTTGCACAAGTTGCACCGCATGTGCGGGCAGACCGTGGTTCGGCAACTCATTGGCCAGCAGTTGATGTAAGGCCGCGTTGGAGTGCGTCGCTTCCTTCCCACCCCGGAGGATGACCGCGTTGCCGCTTTTCACGGCAAGCCCCGCCGCGTCAACGGTGACATTGGGCCGGGATTCGTACAAGAAGAAGATCACGCCGAGTGGCACGCCAACTTTCAGTACCTGAAGCCCGTTGGGTCGGAAGCCGCCCGATCGCACTTCACCGATGGGGTCCGGGAGCGCGGCCACTTGGCGGAGTCCCTCGGCAGCTGCCTGAATGCGAGCGGGTGTGAGACGAAGTCGGTCAATCGCGGCGGCGTTCAGACCGAATTCCGGGGCCGCCTGCACATCCTGAACGTTGGCCGCCAGAAGTTGTTCCGTCTGTTCGACCAACCGTTGCGCGGCCGCGTGTAGCCAGGCATTTTTCGCATCGGTGCGGGCAACCGCGAGAGACTCTGCCGCATCGCGGGCCTGTTCGGCCAACGAGCGGCAAAGCGTTTCGAGAGAATCCGGGGCATGCGTCATCATGAATCAATCAGCTTCCAGAATCAATAGTACGAAGATTCAAAGAATAAACTCGCGCCACCCAGGGCGGAACCGCCGCGGGCAAACGCATCGGTAAGTTTAGCGATTTTCGTGGAACCGGCCGATTTCGGTAGGGCTGCCCCGTGGAATCGGAAAAAGGTCCGATCATTCCGCGTGGCCGCGTCCAAAACCGCGTCACGAACAACCGGGATCATGCTACCGCCGCCGGAGAGAATCAATTCTTCCGTACCGACCGGGTCATGATCGGCACAGAACGCGGCCACTTCCGCGGCGATATTCTGGGAGAATTGGTGAATTGTCTCCCGAATCGGTATTTCATCGACTCCCTTGCCCAACGCAATGTTGATGCCGACAATTCGGAATGGCTTCCCGGATTGGGCATAGACGGCCCGCCGATACTCTTCCCAATCAGCCGCGGTTAACTGGGCCATCACCTCGCCGCGTTCATTGGACACTGCATTTACGGCGGCTTGAATTTGTTCATCCAACTGACTGATACCGATGGGAACGGACTTCTGCGTGATCACATAGCCGGTGCGGGGGTCGTCGAGCGTTTTGCCGCCCGTGTCGAGGGTGAAAGCGGCCAAATCCGTTGTAAAGGCTCCGATATCCACGACGAAAGCGCGATAGGCGGGGTGATCTTCTGGATCCTTGAGCACTTTTTGAAACGGTCCTTTGGCAAACATGTCGGTGAACTGAATCTTCTGCTTGGGAGTGATGACATTATGACCGCTGGTCAACACGCCGATGACGTTTGACTCCGGTTCCGTCACCACGGGTTGTTCCGGGTGCAATTGCCAGCCCGCTTGTTTCAGCGCTTGGCAGAGCGATTCTACGCCGGGGTTTTCTCCGGGGAATTTGGGGGTCGTGACCCGTGCGGGAATATCCTCGTATCGCAACCCGGTCTTATCGAGTTTGCGGCAGGCTTCGAGTACCTGCTTACGGAGCCAGGTAAAGTAATGGGCCGCCAGTTTCCCCGCGAACTGCTGTTGTCGTACCTCCAGCGATTGCGGTGAGGTTGCGGGTTTGCCGTGGAGTTCCTCGCCGGCGCTGATGATTTGCCGGAGAAACCGCCCCTCCGCGGGTGAGACACCATACGACGCGGCGAGCCGGTGGAATTCTTCCGAATGCAGCAAAGTCATCAGCGGGGACAACGCCGACCCCGTGGCCGAGTCGGACACATCCTGAAACAGCCATTTTTTCCAGTTGCGGTAGACATCAATTCCGTTCCCGGTTTTCAAGTCCACGACATCCTGACCGAATACGCAGCGTTGATTGGCCGGATCGCGGCGGTTGATCGCTACCATGCTGGGGAAGCAGAAATCGCTTCCCCCCAGACCCCAAGCACCGGGGAGTTTGATGAGTTCGGTTGTGGCGGAAGGGTCCGCACGCAGGGCCACCTTGGTGAAGGCGCTGCCGAAGTCGATGCAAAACACCCGGTCGGCCATGATTTACCTCACTGATGATACAAAGGCTTTTAAGACAACATGTTCGGCATCCTCGCCCTCACGCAGAATCCAGCCGGGACGGACGATCTGGGCTTTGTCACCGGGGAACAGCCCGGCTTCTCCTTCATGCAGTCGTCCACTGAAGGTGACAGTTTCCCCAACTTCCCCGATCATTCCCAACTCCGGGACGTTATCCATCGCGGGCTCCAGGAAATCGCGGACATCGGGGCGATCCAGCTTCCAGGTCGCCAACCAGGCGCTGGCAAGTTGGCGGGCGACATCCCGGCGGAAGGCAAAGTCTCCATCTGTTTTGGGATCGCTGACCGAAACTTTTGGGACATTCCCTTCCGTAACTGTGACAACAGCGGGCTCCGGTGAAACTGCGGAGTCTGCGGGCTTTACGGCGAGGTCGATTGTAACACCTTCCGCCAACAATGCACGCTGTAAAGAAGAAATCCGTTCGTTCTTCCGTTGCTCCAGGTTTGCCTTCCAGAGTTCCATTGCTCGGGCGATCGCCTGTTCCTTTTCGCGGCGGGCGGCTTGTGCGGCTTCCGCTTGGGCGCGTTCCTGCTGTTCGTCCCGGATGGCGGCTTCCAGAATCGGTTGCAGTTCCAGCACGGCCGCGGGTGCCGTGAGGGCAATGTCATTCAGAAAGGCGACGCGATCCGTGGCTTTGGGGATGGTCGGCGCGAACCGGGCGGCGGCTGCGCCGAGTGTTTCCGTATTCAGGAACGGCAACGCGGCTTGGAACCCGCTGGGCGTGACGGAGACGATTTCCGTTTTGCCTTCTTTCCGCACGGTCAACCAAGCGGGATCACCGTGGAGGCACCGTTCGAGTGCCGGTCCATTGGCCCCGGCGGTGCTGACGAACACGGCTTGTTCTTTGCCTTTGAGTTTGAGCGGTGTTTCGGATTGGAGAACCCGCGCCACGGCTTCTGCTCCGAGTTTGGCAATCATTTCCGCGCTCGGAGCTGTTTTCACCTTCGCCACAGTGTTTCCTCGTTGCTGAATGGAACCGAATCGGTCGGGAACAGAACCCGGCACCCGCGCCCCGGCGAGAACCTCCCGCCGATGATCGTTCTGATCGGTCAGTCTATGTTTTGCCGCGCCGTTTGTGAACCGGAGCCAGGGCATGGGCAAGCCTCGTCATTTCTGTTCCAATGGCGATATTGTTTCCCCGTTCACACCATTCTGGAATTTGACCATGTCGACAGCATCCACCATGATGGACAAGAATCTGCCACCGTGCGCGGGGCTCTGTTCGCTGGAGCAGGCCACGCAACCCGGTTTGCCGCTGGAAGAGTGCGTCCGCCGGTTGAAGCGGATGCACTACATGCTCAAGCGACTGCACGGGATCTTCGTGGCCCGCCTGACAGCAGAACCGATCTACGAATTGAAGATGGCGTTCGCGCACCATGCCCACCTGTGCGCGGAGCATATCACCGCCATTCGCAACCGGGTCGCCGAGATGCGGGAACCGCCGCTTGGCCTGGAGGAAGTGCCGCACCCGGCACTGGAGCGGTTTTTTGATGAGATTCTGTGCGCACCGACCACAGAGGAACGGCTCTGCGGAATCTACACCACGGCCCTCGGTGCCTTGCAAAAGGAAGTCTCGGTGTATCTTCAGGAAACCCATCCCCTCACCGATGCGCCGAGTCGGCGACTGCTGCGGTTCGCCCAGATCGAACTGGAGGAGATGTCTCAATATGGTCAACAGGCGATCGCCGCTTTGGTGAAGGCCGAGTCCATCAACGACTGGCAGGAATCCATTCTGCAACCGTTGCTGCAAGCGGCATCCTGTTCCACGGTCGATGCGGCCTCTCTTCCGCGTCGTTATTCCATCACCCCCTATCGCTACGACCCGATCCCGCAGCGGGATGAGCGTTTCACCGACCCCTGGAACCAGGGCGTGAACGCGGAGGTGTTCCTCTACCACCCAGACATGCCCGCGCGTGCCAAAGTCTTGATGATGCTCTACAAGCGGCTCCGCGAGATCGACGTGCCGGAAATGATGGCTTCGATCATCGTCGAAACGTCGGGCAAACCGTGGGGCTACTACCGTGACATGACCCGGCAACTCTGGGACGAAGCCCGGCACGCCCTGATGGGCGAAGTCGGCTTCCACGCCTTGGGCGTGGACTGGACACAGGCCAAAGTGACATTCAACTGGTCCTATCGGCTCAACACCGAATGTAACCCGCTGGAACGGCACGGCGTGCTGTTTTTCATCGAACAGGGGCTGATGCCGAAGACCGGGAAACGCTATGAATGGGAAGTCGCCCAGGAATCCGGTCTGTCACTCGCGGCGACGATCCAGGATTTCGACTGGGCCGATGAGGTGCTGCACAGTCAAATTGGCCGGCAATGGTACGTTCCTGAGTTCGAGAGCCTGCAAAAGGCACTCGATTTCGGCGATGCGGCGTGGTCCAAAATCCTCAGCAACTGGACGACCGTGAAAGAACAAGGATTGACGCAGCACGAAAACTGGTGGCCGGGGATTTATGAGCAGATGTGCCGTTCACTCGGCGAGCAACCCGACTCCCGAGCAGTTGCCTTCGCGGAAACTTACGAAGGCCAGCGAGCCGATCTGCAACGTATTGCGGGGGAGTAAAGTCAAATAACCATCTCCCCGGTTCACATTCTGTGCGAGAACCGGGGGGAAAGAACGGCACCCGTTCCGTGATTACACCGCTCCCAGATTACACCGCTCCCAGGGCCAGCGAGCAGTTGTGGCCGCCGAAACCGAAGCTGTTGGAAAGAATCCGCTGAACCCGCACTTCCCGAGCGGTGTTGGGAATGTAATCGAGATCACATTCCGGGTCCGCGTGGTCGAGGTTGATGGTCGGGTGCAAGATGCCGTGCTTAATCATCAGTGAGCAGGCAATCGCTTCTACCCCGCCGCTGGCTCCGAGCAGGTGGCCGATGAGGCTCTTGGTACTCGAAATCATCAGCTTGGGAGCGTGGTCACCGAAGACTTGCTTGACGGCTTTCGTCTCGGCCGCGTCCCCGAGCGGAGTGCTAGTGCCGTGCGCGTTGATGTACTGCACATCCGACGTATTCCAGCCCGCTTCCCGGCAGGCGGCCCGCATGGATTCGGCCGCGCCGATCCCGTCTTCGTGCGGAGCGGTAATGTGGTAAGCATCGGCGGTGTTGCCGCAACCGAGTACCTCGCAGTAAATCGGGGCATTGCGGGCTTTGGCGTGTTCGTATTCTTCCAGAATGATGAGCCCGGCCCCTTCACTCAGGACGAAGCCATCCCGGTCCCGATCCCAGGGGCGACTGGCGGTCGTCGGGGAGTCGTTGCGATCGGATAAAGCCCGGCAAGCGATGAAGCCCGCGAGTCCGAGCGGGGTGACGGCGGCTTCGGTTCCCCCCGTAACCATCGCATCGGCAAAACCATAGGCAATGGCCCGCATGGCATCGCCGATGGCGTGCGCTGCGGAAGAACACGCCGTACTCACGGTCGTATTCGGCCCACGGAGGTCGTATTTGATGGAGACGTTCCCGGCCGCGGCGTTCGCAATCATCTTGGCGATGACGAACGGGCTGACGCGATCCGGGCCACGGTTCACGAGTGTCGCGTGGCCATCCTCGAATTCCGCAAGCCCACCGATTCCGCTGCCGAGGATGACCCCGACGCGGAATGGATCGAGTTGGCGGAAGTCGATGCCACTATCCCGAACGGCTTGATCGGCCGCCACCAGCGCGAACTGGGTGAACCGATCCAACCGGCGTACAGAGCGGGCATCAATGACAGGATCCGGGGAGAAGTTTTTGACTTCTCCCGCGAATTTGACTTTGAATTTCTCGGTATCGAAGAGGGTGATCGGTGCGATCCCGCTTCGACCGTTCAACAGTCCCTGCCAATACTCCGGCACGTTCAACCCGAGCGGGTTCACCGTGCCGAGCCCAGTAATAACCACACGACGACGATTCATTACTCAGCCGCCCCGCCTTTTTTTTCCATGAGCTTGGCTTCGATGTAGTCGATGGCCTCGCCAACCGTCTTGATCTTCTCCGCCTGATCGTCGGGGATCTGGATGTCGAATTCTTCTTCGAGTTCCATCACCAATTCGACGATGTCGAGGGAATCCGCGCCAATATCTTCCATGAAGCTGGTGCCGCGGTTGATCTGTTCTTTGTTGACGGCCAATTGTTCGCAGACGATTTCGACGACACG
>JAIXLE010000005.1 GCA_026931725.1 Bacteroidales bacterium | reverse complement strand
ACAGGATCCTGTTCCATCGCATCACGGCCTCCATCAGCCCCGTCGACTCCACCACTGGTCCGGATGTGTGGCCCATGTTCACCACTTCCTCCTGCGTGTGACTTTGGCAGTTTCAGCCTGGCACAACCTTCACAAATGATGTGCCGCGTCGGGGATGAAACGCAACCGTCCTTGCCTCCCGATAACGGGCCCGCTCGAACCAACCCGGCCAATGGCGCGAATACCCTGGCGGTGGCCACGATCCCGGCTGGAACTCCATCGGGCGACGTGAGCGTGACGCTCAATACGAATTCCCCTCAGGATGCGCCCGCCGGAGTCGGAGCCAGCCTCTGCCCGGATCGAAAAATTACACCGGTCCCCAGCACGAGCCCAATGCCGGTCTCGTGGAACGCAGAATCGCAAAGCCGACTGTTAGACGAACTTCCTTCCGCTGTCGAGGTGGAATATGGTGATGGCACCACGGTCCGGTATACCGATCCGGATGGATCGAATCTCTATCGAGCGCCGGGAAGTGTCCCCAACGCCTTGCGATTTGATTCGGGAACCGGAACCTGGATCGAAACACAGGAAGATGGCTCAACCGTTCATTATGAAGCTGGCGGCCGTGCCGAGTCGTTTCGTGCCGTCACAGGCGATCGCTGGACTCTGACGTATGACGCAGATCGTCTGACGCAAATCAAGAATCCGTTCGGGGAGCGGACCACCCTGAGCTACGATGGCGAGACCGGCCGACTCCGTTTCATCGAACCACCCAGCGGACTACGCACCAGTTTGGGTCACGACCCCTTGGGTCACCTCACAACGGTGATCCGCCCCGATTCAACTCGCGTGACCATTGGTTACGACTTAACGGACCGTTTTTCGAGCGTGACTGGCCCCGATGGCCGCACCACCCTGTATGGTCGCGATGAACATGGTCGCACACGCTATATCCAGACACCGGGTGGCCAACGGACTTCCTATAGCTATTTGCCAGATTCGGCTGGCACGGCCATCGTCGATGCCTCGGGGCATACAACCACACTCCACTTCAATACAACCGGCAATATCACCCGTCTGATCGATCCTCAGGGGTATCGAACCACGTATCTCTGGGATCAGAACCAGATTCAAACCACGATCAATGCCCGCGGATATCGCACCACTTTCGGCTATCACGAACTCCCCAGTCGCATGGCCAGTATCCAGTCCATCCAGGATGCGCGAGGCGGGATCTATTCCTTCAGTTATGATACGAACGGTCATCTCTCAACTCTGATCGACCATCTGGGCACCCGGGCTACCCTAACCTGGACGGGATCAGGTCTACGCACAAAAGTCGACGATCCACTCGGAGGAGCCGTCGACTATGCCTACAACACCTTGGGCCAGATTATCGGAGTAACGGATCCGACCGGGCGGCGCTCCACCACCGTTTATGATGAGAAAGGGCGAATCGCCGCCACCATCGATCCCCTGGGGAACCGGACGACTTCACTCTACGATGCGGCCGGGCCGCTCCGAGCCACCATCGATCCTCTGGGGCGAATCACCACGCTCGTCCGGGATTCGATGCAGCGTGTGGTGGCGACGGTCAATCCGCTGGGCCAGCGGACCAGTACCATTTACGATCCGGCGGGCCGGATCGTGGCCAGTCTCGATCCCCTGAATCGTCGAACCACAAACCTCTATAACCCATCGGGGCGAGTTGCCGCAACTATCAATCCTCTGGGTCTGCGTACATCGTTTTCCTATACGCCAGCCGGATCAATCAAGCGTGTAGTCGATCCACTCCATCGAGTCACAACCTCGATCTATGATGCCAGCGAGCGACGGATTGCCACAGTCAATCCGCTGGGCCAACGCTCCAGTACGGTATACGACCCCGTCGGAAACCCGATTGTCCATGTGGATCCACTCGGTCGACGGACGACCGCGATTTATAATGCCAATGATCGGCATGTCGCCACAATAAATCCGCTCGGCCAACGAACGAGCAACGTGTACGATCTGGCGGGACGAGTCCTCGCCACCATTGATCCTCTGGGGCGACGGTCCACGACACTTTATGATTCTCAGGATCGACCAGTCGCCACGGTGAACCCACTGAATCAACGGACCAGCACCGTTTATGATTTGGCCGGTCGTGTCCTGGTTAGCATCGATCCACTCGATCGACGCACATCAACGGTCTACGATTTGGCAGGTCGCAGTGTCGCCAGTGTCAATCCGCTGAATCAACGGACCAGCACCGTTTATGATAATGCAGGTCAGAGCATCGTCTCCGTGGATCCACTCGATCGACGCACATCAACGGTCTACGATTTGGCGGGTCGCAGTGTCGCCAGTGTCAATCCGCTGAATCAACGGACCAGCACTGTTTATGATAATGCAGGTCAGAGCATTGTCTCCGTGGATCCACTCGATCGACGTACATCAACGGTCTACGATTTGGCGGGTCGCAGTGTCGCCAGTGTCAATCCGCTGAATCAACGGACCAGCACTGTTTATGATAATGCAGGTCAGAGCATTGTCTCCGTGGATCCACTCGATCGACGTACATCAACGGTCTACGATTTGGCGGGTCGCAGTGTCGCCAGTGTCAATCCGCTGAATCAACGGACCAGCACTGTTTATGATAATGCAGGTCAGAGCATTGTCTCCGTGGATCCACTCGATCGACGTACATCAACGGTCTACGATTTGGCGGGTCGCAGTGTCGCCAGTGTCAATCCGCTGAATCAACGGACCAGCACTGTTTATGATAATGCAGGTCAGAGCATTGTCTCCGTGGATCCACTCGATCGACGTACATCAACGGTCTACGATTTGGCGGGTCGCAGTGTCGCCAGTGTCAATCCGCTGAATCAACGGACTAGCATCGTTTACGATAATGCAGGTCAGGCTGTTGCCACTGAGACTGCGCTGGGATTCCGCACGAGCTATACGTTTGATCTGGCGGGACGTCGTTCTCGCTTGACGGATGCCAACGGAAAGATCACGACATTCCTCTACGATGCGGCCGGACAAGATGTGGGGAGAGTCGATCCCCTCGAACGGCGGACCACGTACAGTTATGATCTCGCGGGTCGGCGGACACTCAAACTGGATGCGCGTGGACTTCGGGTTACCTCAATTTATGATCTGGCGGGTCAAGCGGTTGGTGACCATTTGCCTGGTAGTTTGAGAGTCACCTATAGTTACGATTTGGCCAGTCGACGGCTGCTTGTCGCGGATCAAACGGGACGAACCAGTACGGTTTACGATGCAGCAGGGCAGGTTGTGGCCGCAATCCAACCGCTGGATAAGCGAATCACTTATCTTTACGATCTGGCGGGTCAACGCGTGCTGCTGCGTGATCCTGATGGCGGTCGCACCACCTCTACACGCGATGCGGCAGGCCAACTGACGCGGCTGAGCGATCCGCAAGGTGGTCGCACCACTTTCCAATATGATTTGCCGGGGCGCGAAATTGTTCGCCGGCTGGCAAACGGAACCCGTGTCACTCATGCCTATGATACCGCTGGGCAACTCCGGCAGATCATCAGCACGGATGCGACGAGTGGCTTGCTGCGTCGCGTGACCTATCAATACGATCCGGCTCGGCATCGATCCGCGGAGCACGCGGCGGATGGGGTGCGGACATCCTGGACCTATGATTTCTCGGGTCAACTTGTCCGCGAGGCCCGGAGCGGCGCAACAGGTTTCACGATCACACATTCGTATGACCCGGCAGGCAACCGTGTCGTCCAGGTCGATGATGGGGTCCGGACCACCTATTCCTACAACTCAGCCAATGAATTGATGTTGGAGCAGTTGGGGTTGAGCCGAACGACCTATCAATATGATGCGGCCGGGAACCGAAGTCAGAAGGAAGCGTCAGCCGCGACGACATATTACACCTGGGATGCCCAGAATCGGATGACGGCGGCGGAACCGGTGGCGGGGCCGGTGACGTTTGCGTATGACGGGATGGGTCGTCGGGTCGAGAAGCGGGTTGGGGGTGAATCGACACGGTATGTCTGGGATTTTGAGCGGCTGCTGCAGGAGACGGATGGGTCGTCGGGTGCGACGGAGCAACAGTATCTGAATGTGGATCGATTGTACGGTGATCTAGTCAGTGGATATGGTAATGGTTCGTCCAAATATTACGAATTTGACGCTTTGGGATCGACCGAGACGTTGTTGGACGATACAGGATCGGTGATGGCTCGATTCGAGTATCGGGCGTATGGTTTAACATCGTCGAGCGGCGGTTTGCCAGGTTTGGCGTTACCAGCGGCGTTACCGAACCCGCTGGGCTCGGGTGGTGGTGCGAGTGAATCGTTTGCGTGGGTGGGTCAGCGGGGCTATTTCCGCGACCCGGAGATTGATCTGTACTTGCTGGGCGCCGGTGCTGGCGGCGGCACCAATGGCCGCTATTATGATCCCACCACAGCACGATTCCTCACCCCGGACCCCATCGAATATGATGGCCATGATCCGAACCTAATGAGATATGTCGGCAATGATCCCATTAATGGCATCGATCCGAGTGGGTTGCAACATCCCGCACTTCAACGCGGCCTGCCGTGTGCGAATTATCAACCCAATACACCCCTTTCCGATCTCTCTTGTTTTCAGCCACTCCAGTCCGCGCCGCCCGCCTTTTCACTAACCGAGATACCAGAGGATCCTGCTCATTTCTGGAACTGGGTGCGGTGGCGAGATAAGCAGATCCATCCCGATCGTGTGGTGGCCCAGAAAGAGATCACGATTAAGAATGAATATACGCTTGAAGAAGTGCGGAGTGAGGATTTCAAGACATTGGCCGATCAAGGAGTATACCACAAACTAAACGGTGGATTTGTCCTGGATCTGATCCCACTGAAGAAGCGTGTAGTCTATAGGCTGGCAACTATAGACGTTGATATACCCGTCTGTGATCTTACAGGGACTCCTGTCTTCATTAAGGAAACAGTATACCGAGTGTATAATACTGTCCCAGCAGCAATATCAAATGATGCGATCCAGGGATATATTAATGGAGACACTGAAGCTTCATTCAATGCAAGTGGAGATGCGGCTCTGACGTTTCTGCTCCACATCGTTCCACTTGGAACTGCAGCAGATTTTTTGGTCCTGGGCGAAGGAGAATCACTTGATACGGTGATAGCGACCGCCGGAGATGTCGCACTACTGTTAACGTTAGGCGGCTCTGCACTGTTATCATACGCAGCCCGGTCTGGGAGTATCATTGCAGCATCAGCAGGACGCAAAATAACCATTACAGGTTTGGCGTTTACGGGAGGTGTACTAACCGCTGACGTTGCCCTACTGGGCAAGAATCTCTATACGGGGAACGCCCTTGGTACTGCGACTTCCACAGTCCAGATTGTCTTTCTCATTCTCACGTTGCGCAGTGGAGTGAAATCGCTTAAGCTAAAGTACAAGTCAAAGGATGGCAAAATCAACGAGCCGGTGCCGGACACTCGGGCTCCAAAAAAGGGTGTCGTCAAAATAGAGCAGGACGCCCTGGACTTCGCCGCGAAAGGTCCCGCAGAGCAAGCTAAGCTGGCCAAGCTCAAAAAGACGGCAGACCAACTTGCCGAAAATGGATATGATGTTCGTGTTCTCGGTGAGAACCCAAACCAACCTGGGGATCTTGCCATCAAGGGGCCAGGAATGCCTAGGGAAGTTCCGGTTCAATCGAAGCGTCTAGACACCGGAACGCAGAACGCGATCAAGAACAACCTACGGGATGGGAGCAAGCAGGCGGGCGATGCCGGATATACCGTTATCGACGGATCCGGGGTAGGGTTGACTGCCGAGACGTTTGAGGCGGGCTTCCAGCAGTTCCTTCGGAATTCGGTGCGGAATCGGGCCGCAACAGGCGGTCCAGGAAAAAGCGGTACAGTGACCATCATCCTGGGCGATGGCACGGTTATCACTCGTACCTTCCCCTGACCTACAAACTCGGCCTACCCAGTGTGCCCATCTGTGGTCCGGGGTAGTATTGGAGACTATCTTGGCGTACTCGATAACATATTTGATTAACGTTCGTGGGGCCGACTTCAATCAACTACTGAGGCCGACCCACCAAGCCGACACCGCTTACTTCGAGGAAATGGTACAGGGACGGGAGTCGGATTTATGGGATGGAATGCTACCGGATGACGATATGGAGTTCCTCGTTGATCTCACGGGGGAGTGGACCCTTTGTAAGCTCCCCTACCCGTATTCATGGTTGCTGAACGACATCGGAAAACTCGATGTTCTTGAACGTGTTGATACGTGGGAGCTGACTTTGCGTGCCTTATTACCCTCGAAAGAGATCATCCGGATCGATGACTTTTTCTTCGACCAGTGGAACTCCCGTTATGACTACCTGTTGGTTCGATACCCTCAGGCGGTCGTAGAGTTCATCGAGTGGCTGCGAACACAGGACCATCGGTACTGGACCGTACTGACCACATCGCGGCCAGCATGAAGGATGCCGGGGTGTCGGAGTTCCACCCCAATGCGGGTAAAACCAGCGTTTTTCCAGATTTCGCTGGCCTTGACGAGAATCGGATGACGGTGACGGGATGGGTCGGCGGGTCGAGAAGCAGGTTGGGGGTGAATCGACACGATATGTCTGGGATTTTGAGCGGCTGCTGCAGGAGGCGGATGGGTCGTCGGGTGCGACGGAGCAGCAGTATCTGAATGTGGATCGATTGTACGGTGATCTAGTCAGTGGATATGGTAATGGTTCGTCCAAATATTACGAATTTGACGCTTTGGGATCGACCGAGACGTTGTTGGACGATACAGGATCGGTAATGGCTCGATTCGAGTATCGGGCGTATGGCTTAACATCGTCGAGCGGCGGTGTGCCGGGTTTGGCGTTACCAGCGGCGTTGCCGAACCCGCTGGGTTCGGGTGGCGGTGCGAGCGAATCGTTCGCGTGGGTGGGTCAGCAAGGCTATTTCCGCGACCCGGAGATTGATCTGTACTTGCTGGGCGCCGGTGCTGGTGGCGGCACCAATGGCCGCTATTATGATCCGGCCACAGCACGATTCCTCACCCCAGACCCCATCGAATATGATGGCCATGATCCGAACCTGTATCGCTATGTCGGCAATGACCCAATTAATAGCATTGATCCAAGTGGACAAGGGGCAGCCGATTTGGTTGTCGATTTGGCTTATACAATATTGCAGAAACTCGGCTTTGATACAGCCAAACTAAGGTCTGCGATCGATCAGTGCACCGGGATTAATATCCTTTCATACTTCAGTGATTTACAGGGCGATTTCTGGCGAGTTCTTAGCTTGTTAAGCGATCCACTCGAATTGATCAATACGATTGGTGGTGGGACGCTCGATGCACTCAAACATGTTGCCGATAGTTGGGTTCCGATATTTAAGGAAGGGTTCGATGATTGGCTTGGCCTACCAGGATTTACCGATCTCACACTCAATCCAGATGCGGACAAGCTCATCCCCTTCATTGCCGCGGGACTTGGACTGACGTGGGAAGATCTCGTCGAAAAAATACGCACGAAAACCGGAGCGGAGATCGACACGCTGCTCTCGGCGTTGGAAGAAATTAGTAAAAGTCTCGATGGGGATGTAGGCGAAGCAATCAATCGGTGGCGTGCGGAGTGGCTGAAAGAGGTCGAGGAATTGCAGGAGGAATTCACGAGACAGCTCACGGATGCGCGAGACAGCATGGTGAATTGGCTTGTGGAAGAAGTTGGGAAGAAGGTCCTGGAAAAGTTGATCGGTAAGGCAATCAAGGCCGGGTTGACCGGAGGTCTGGGTGCCCTAGTCACAACGGTGATCGATCTTGCCAATACGGCAGTCAACGAAGGTACGAGGCTATGCGACTTGCTCGAGATGGTGCTCAAGGGAATTCAGGGAGTAATCCGCGGCGAGGGAAGAGATAAGGTCAAAGAGCGGTTGATCCTCGGGCTAAAAAAGTCCGTGCCGATTGGCATTGCCGCCGTGGCTCAGCAGCTTGGTGTTGGAAAAGCGCCGCAGTTGGTGCGAAAGTCCGTGGAAGCGACCCGGGAGAAGGCAAATCGTCCGCTCGACAAAATCCTCGACGTAATCGGACCGCGGTTCGAGAAGTTCAACGTCTTGCGTCTCAAGCAATTGGGTTTGCCCCCGGAGTATCGCCCGCTGTCGCGAGAAGTCAGAAAAGCATATCCCGAATACGGTTTTGGTGAGGTGATGCTATGGGTCACCAAGAAGGATAAAGAGGCCTATATGCGGGGAAGCCCGATCAAGAAGGTTGTAGACGTCCTCGATGGGAAGGTGGCCTTGACGGACGATGGGTCGCAACCGGGTGGAGAAATGAATCGTTGCCTCGGAAAGGTCAAGGCGAACGAGCACAAGGACCTGGTGAATAAGACGGCGACGCTGACCGACCTGGCGGGTGCGAAACTCACGAAGGCGAAGGCGAAGCAAGTGCCGAAGTTGATCGGCGATTTTGTGATGTCGGAGGGGAAGTTGTTGGATGCGATTATGAAGTGCATCGGGACGGAAATAGATCCGTGTGATTTGGCGGGGCTGACGATGCCCGTATCCCAGGACCCCACGGCGGGGCAGGGGTTGTATGCTAGCTCGGCGAGGTTTACGTACCTGCCGACAGCTGCAATCTACAATCCGCTCAATGAGAAATTCGACTATAAGCCGCCGCTGACGGTGCTGGCAAGGGTTCAGGCGACAGATGATAATAATAAATACGACGCACCTGTTCATGACGCATGGACATTGTATTGGCCGTGCAAGATTCACAAACCATACTACGATGCCGAGAAGAACAGAACGTCGATTCAAAGAAGGCGTACTCAACTCGGCCCGTGCGAGCGGGCCGGGGCGAATATGGGCATGGCGGCAACAAGCATGTTTGCTTACCTTGAACAGTCCGGGGCGGCGAACTGTGATAAGTGTACCTATTATAGTCACCCGATCATTGGCTGGGCTGGTGCCAACAAGCCCAACACGGATACCACGCCGCCGGATACAATCGTCAATAGCGATTACTGTCGCCTACCGGGTCCGAAGGAGCGGGACAATGTTGGCCACCTGATTGGAGCCGCTTTTGGCGGCTATGCCAACCTGCGGCTCCCGAATCCCAACGCCATTCCCCAAAACGGCCAGGTGAACCAAGGTGACTTTAACACACACGAGAAGCTTGTCCGCGCAGCAGCACGCGGCAAACGCCTTTGCATTCGGATCATGCTGACCTACGCAGCCACAACGGGCTCGAAATCACGCCCGAGCAGTCTGCTCTACTATTACTGGATCAATCGACAACAGCCATCCGCTCCGGTTGGCAATAAATGGCCGAGAGACTTTCCGAATGGCAATGCTTGATTGATTTTGGCATCGTGGAGGAAATAGCTATGGGCGTGTGGGACACCCTGTACGGTATGTATGAACGCGATGAGTACGCAGGGACTCCGGAGTCGCTTGCCCTCTTGGACAAGGTGCTTCAACAGAATCCGGGAGATGTGACATGGATCGATGTTGATGAAGGAAAAACCTATCTCCATATTGCAGCAGGAATGTATTTGCACGGATCCATTCCAGTACTGATCCGCCATGGATTCGACCCGAATGCCCGGAGTTTTTCCGGAGAAACGCCGCTGCACAGCATCTTTGGAGAACGCGAGGAGTATGAGAATACAGTGCTAACGGCATATCGATTGCTTGACGGCGGTTCCGACCCCAATGTCGTCAAACATCAAGG
>JAIXLE010000134.1 GCA_026931725.1 Bacteroidales bacterium | reverse complement strand
CACCCGGTCCAGCGCAAGGCGAATCCCTGGGTATAAATCCACCCACCGGATGCCTAAGTGTATTTGTCCACACGAGGCCAATAGAAGAGCGAAAGGTAGTAGCCACCATACGGCAACGCCTTGTTCGTGTCGTGGAAGGCGTGCATGGCGATGCCGTACTGTTTCAGATTGTTCTGGCACTTCAAACGAGCGGCGGCATCCCGGACTTTCTGCACGGCTGGTAGCAGCAAACCGATCAGAATCGCAATAATGGCGATCACCACCAGCAATTCAATCAGCGTGAATCCGAATCGTGAGCGGCTGGGGTCATGCCCCGATAAATATTCCGTGGGCTTCATGCGAGACTCGTCGATACGCGGAAGGATAAATTGGGGAAGTTTAGAGTGTACACCAATGCGGTACGCATTTCCAAGAGTTGTTTCGGACATTTTCCCATAGGCATGATTTCCTGCAACGACTCACACGGTGCCTGCTTGGGTGCCTGCGTGTGGCTGGGCGCATCCGTCTAGCATCTTGCCGCGCGGTTTCGTATACTTTCCGCGTTCCCTGGGACAGGATGGCGAACGGAGAGCCGATTTTCCGTTAATGGGGACTGGAATCAGGATGATCGATTCATGAAACGCGCACTGATTACCGGAATCACCGGCCAGGATGGCAGCTACCTTGCCGAGTTACTCCTGGAAAAAGGTTACGAGGTTCACGGAGTCGTCCGCCGGGCGAGTACGGAAACTTTTGAACGCATTGCCCACCTCACCGGCAAAATCCATCTCCATCAAGCCGACCTGCTCGACCAGCTTTCCATCATTGATGTGATGAAGGAAGCCGAGCCGGATGAAGTCTACAACCTCGCCGCACAGAGCTTCGTCCCGACGAGCTGGAAGCAACCCGTTCTCACGGGCGAGTTTACCGCGTTGGGTGTTACGCGGATGCTCGAAGCGATTAAGCTGCTCGGCCGGGATAAAATTCGCTTCTACCAGGCTTCCTCCAGTGAGATGTTCGGCAAAGTGCAGGCCGTCCCGCAGACGGAATCCACGCCGTTCTATCCACGCAGCCCCTACGGTGTCGCCAAGCTGTACGGCCACTGGATCACCATCAACTACCGAGAAAGTTATGGGATGTACTGCGTCAGCGGCATCCTGTTCAACCATGAGTCCCCCCGCCGTGGCCGCGAATTCGTCACCCGCAAGGTCACGGACGGTGTCGCTCGGATCAAACTCGGCTTGTCGAACGAACTGCGGCTCGGCAACCTGGATGCCAAACGCGACTGGGGCTATGCGGGCGACTACGTCCGTGCCATGTGGTTGATGCTGCAACAGGATCAACCCGATGATTACGTCATCGCCACGGGGGAAACCCATACCGTGCAGCGGCTCGTGGAACTGGCCTTTGCCGCCGTCGATCTGGATTGGAAAAAATATGTGGTCACGGACCCGGCTCTCGTGCGTCCCGCGGAAGTCGATCTCCTAATCGGCGACCCCACGAAAGCGAAAACACAACTCGGCTGGACACTGGATGTTGGATTCGAGCAACTCGTGCAAATGATGGTCGAATCGGACCTAGCCCGACTCAAGAACACGATTACCCCGGATCAGCGCCCCCGAGGAATCTGACCCAGGCGACGGAACCGATCATGCGTATCCTGATTACGGGTATCACCGGGTTCGTCGGTGGGCACCTCGTCGAAACTTTGACCGCGGAAGGCGGCCATACCCTCTTCGGCCTTTGCCGGCAAGGACGCTGGCCGTCGGCGTTGTCCCATCTCGCGGGGGCAGCCACACTGCACGCGGCCGAACTCCTCGATGATCGGGCCGTGGAAAATGTCCTCCGGGCCACGCAGCCCGAGTGGATCTTCCACCTCGCGGGCTACGCCAACACCGGCAAATCCTTCCGCGAACCCGCCCTCTGCTGGCGGGACAATCTCGACGCGACCCGCGCATTTTACGATGCCGTGATCCGCGCGGGACAACGTCCCCGCATTCTCTTCGCCTCCACGGGACTAATCTACGGCGAACCGGACGCACCGGGAACTCCTTGCACCGAATTCACGACGCTCAAACCCGCCAGCCCCTACGCCGCCAGCAAGGCCGCCGCCGATCTGCTGAGTTACCAGTACACCCGCAGCGCGGGCTTGGACATCGTTCGCGTCCGTCTCTTCAATCAGATTGGACCCCGGCAGCCAGCGGATTACGCCATCCCGAACTTTGCCCGCCAGATTGCCGCCATCGAAGCGGGGACACTGCCACCCATCCTCACCACGGGGAACCTCTCAGCGCACCGCGATTTTACAGACATCCGGGACATGACACGGGCCTTCCGCCTTCTCATTGCGCGCGGGACATCGGGTGAAGCGTACAATGCCGGGCACGGGGATACCTGGCAAATTCAAGATGTGTTGAATCGCCTGTTGGAATTGTCGCCAGTGCCGATCACAGTGGAACAGTCGCTCCCGTCCGGTCGCAAAGGGGACACGGCAATCACACGCGCGGACCCACAGAAGTTGAAAGCCGCAACCGGCTGGGAACCCGCATACGGCATGGATCAGACCCTCCGCGATGTCCTCAGCTGGTGGCGGGAGATGATGGCGGGATCAGCGCGGGACAACCACCAGAACAAATTCTGAGACATCCTGACCAACACGGTATGATACCGCCCACAATGGCCCTAAAACCCGAAAGTAGGACGGCATGAAAGTCGCAATTATCGGCACCGGATACGTTGGCCTCGTGACGGGCACCTGTCTCGCGGAAAGTGGGAACGACGTGGTGTGCGTCGATAACAACGCCGCCAAGATCGAAACGCTGAACGCTGGCAAACTCCCAATCTACGAACCCGGCCTACTGGAACTGGTCCAACGCAACCGGCACGATGACCGTCTCAAGTTTACGACGGACCTCGCCTCAGCGGTCCAGTCTGCCCGCCTCACGTTCATCGCCGTGGGCACCCCGCAATCCGATGAAGGGGACGCGGACCTATCCGCCGTATGGGCCGTGACCAAGGCCATCGCTGCCGCGTTAAAAGATGTCCCACCCGGTCCGCCCGGCTCCCGCGTCGTCGTGACCAAAAGCACCGTCCCCGTCGGCACCAATGCCCGCGTCGGAGAGTTACTCGTCGAACACGGATGCCCGCACGTCGATGTCGCCAGCAACCCCGAGTTCCTCAAAGAGGGAGCCGCGATCGAGGACTTCATGAAGCCCGACCGCGTCGTAGTCGGTGTCCGCAAACCGGAAGTCGGTGAGGTCATGCGCGAACTGTATGCCCCGTTCCTCCGCACCGAACGACCGTTCCTCGTGATGACCCCAGAGTCCGCGGAGATGACCAAGTACGCCGCCAACGCCATGCTCGCCACGAAGATCAGTTTCATCAACGAAATGGCCAACCTCTGCGACAAGCTCAACGCAGACATCAACGATGTCCGCCGCGGTATCGGCCACGATCAGCGGATCGGCTTTCAGTTCCTATTCCCCGGACCAGGGTACGGCGGATCCTGCTTCCCCAAAGACATCCGCGCCATCCTCGGTATGGGACGCAAAGTGGGTGCGCCGATGCGGATGATGCAATCCGTGGACGACGTGAACGAAGCCCAAAAACAAGTCCTCTTCGAGAAAATTCAGCGGCACTTTGACCAGGACATCAAAGGGAAGACCATCGCCATCTGGGGCTTGGCCTTCAAACCCCGTACCGACGACATCCGCGAAGCCCCCGCTTTGGTCCTCATCGACAAACTGCTCGCCGAAGGGGCCAAAGTCCGTGTCCACGACCCAGAAGCGACCGAGAATGTCCGCGCCATCTACGGCAACACTCTCAGTTATTCCGACAAACCCTACGGGGCAATCGAAGGAGCAGATGGGCTGGCGATCGTGACGGAATGGCAAGAGTTCCGCAATCCCGATTTCGAGGTCATGCGACGATTGTTGAAGACACCCGTGATCTTCGATGGCCGAAATATCTACGACCGCAAAACGATCGAAGGTTACGGCTTCGCCTACTACGCCATCGGTCGCGGTCGCCGCTGATGCGCCGACAAATGCCGGTTCAAACCGAGGACATCCTCAAACCCAAAGAGGATGCCCTCGGTTCATGTCCCATTCGTGTCTCACACATCCACTGTGCCTCGACAAGCGAACACAAATCCGACCGAGTATTTTCAACCAACCAGACGGGGTTGACCCAGTTTTCCGCATTGGGGTAAAGTCACGGCCCGCCGGGCTCTGTGCCGGGCCAGGATATTCCGCGAACCACGGACGGTTCCTCGATGGCTCTACCCATACCACTACCCGCCCCCACTGGGCTCCCTCCCGAACGGTTAGCCGAATTGGCAGCCGAACTGCGGACGCTCACGCCCGAGCAAGTCGCCGCGATGGCACCAGACCAGATTGGGGTGGCCCACGCGATTCAAGAAGCAGCCCGCTGGGCGAGCCAACCCGCCTATTTTCAATGGGTCCATAATCTTCTCCCCGAACCGTTCTTCCAGACACAAGGGTTCTTGGTCTTCTTTCTGAGCGTCGCGGCGCTCTATTGGATGATCCCCCGACGTCTCAACACGGCCCGCGTCCTAGTTCTGGTCATCGCCAGTTTCCACTTCTACGCCGCCTGGAATGCAACTCTCGCCTTCCTCGTCACCGGCACCGCGGCGCTCGATTATCTATTTGCCCGGATGATGGATGGGACAGAACGCCGACCACTGCGTCGTCTCATTATGTGGATGAGCATCCTGATGAATCTCGGGGTTCTCTGCTACTTCAAATATCGCGGGTTCTTCCTGAATGAGCTACACGATTTGCTTGCGGGCACCGGCCTTGGCGGGAATTACGGGAAGTTCACCCCGCTAGATATCCTGATCCCATTCGGCATCTCATTTTATACCTTTGAGGCCATCAGCTACGCGGTCGATGTCTTCCAACGGAAGGTGAAAGCGGAACGCAGCCTGCTCCATTTTCTATTATTCATTCTATTCTTCCCGCACTTGGTCGCCGGTCCCATTGTCCGCGCGGGAGACTTTTTAAGACAAGCACACCGTCCCAAACGCTGGAACTGGATTCGCGTCCAAATTGGTCTGCAATTTGTCCTACTGGGGCTGTTCAAAAAATTGGCCATTGCCGACCGAATGGCCGTCTTCGCGGACCCCGTATTCGCCAACCCAGAAAACTACAATTCGGCCGCACTTTGGCTGAGTACCCTAGCCTATGCACTCCGCATCTACGCGGACTTTTCCGGCTATTCGGACATGGCCGTGGGGACAGCGCACCTGCTCGGTTTCAAACTGACGCAAAACTTCAACATGCCGTACTTGTCCGCGAATGTCCAGGAATTCTGGCACCGCTGGCACATTAGTCTTTCGACTTGGCTTCGTGACTACTTGTATATCCCACTGGGCGGTAGCCGCTGTGGTCCCTTACGTCGCAACACAAACCTCATGATTACCATGCTGCTCGGTGGCCTCTGGCACGGAGCCAACTGGAGTTATCTGATCTGGGGTGGACTCCACGGCGCAATGCTTGTCATCCATCGACAATTCGCCTTCTGGACCAAGTCCCGGCCACGACTCGATGGGACATTGCAGTCACCAGCTGGGACTGTCCTCCGCGTCCTCATGACCTTCTTCTGCGTCATGCTCTGCTGGGTCTTCTTCCGCCCGGAGCTCGACAAATCCTGGGTCATGCTGGAACGCATGTTCTGGATCACAACCGATGGTGCGACACTGCCGCTCCACAACCGTAGCCTATGGTACACCGTCGCATTCGTTTTGGTTTGCCATCTCATCGTGGCCAAAGGTGTCTGGCAGTGGCTCTGGGAACGGACGCCACCCGCAATGGCAGGCTTCGGCTACGCAACCTGCCTCACCGCAGCCATGCTGCTCGCGCCGGAACAGGGACAGAGTTTCATCTACTTTACGTTCTGAGTGAGACATGCCAGCACCGATGCTAATCCGATTGCGCATCGCACGGCTGGTTCATCCAGCCACCCTTATCCCATCACGCCGGCCAACCGCCCGTGCCGCCGTGATGTGGGGAATGTCCCTATTCTTCGCGGTGCAGTTGGGGGTGGGACTCACGTCTGAGTTGTACCCCCGTATCCGCGACCCACTCTACGGCGACAAGTTCGTGAAGTTGGAGCGTCGGCGAGACATGGCCGGCCCACAAGCCGCGACTGTCCTCATGATCGGCAGTTCTCGTACAGGGCTCGCCTTCAACGGCAAACGGGCCGAGACGATCCTGTCCCAAGAATTGCAACGTCCCATCACGGCGTTCAACTTTGGCATCCCCGCGTCTGGCCCCGTGACGCATCTCGTTTACTGGAATCGTCTGCTGAAATCCGGGGTCAAACCGGATCTTCTCTTGTTGGAAATCCTGCCCTCCATGCTCGCGGACGGACATGGCGGACCACTGGAGCGACACTGGTTCTTCGCCGATCGCGTGACCACCAGTGAAGTGGACACACTGATTCAACATGGCTTCGACCCAACCACAGTACGAGAACGCCACATTCGCTCGGTCCTATTGCCAGCCTATACATTACGATTCCAATTATTGACGCGAGTCATCCCCAGTTGGCTACCATGGCAAGTCCGCTTTGACTGGAGTCGGGGCGCGGATGAGTGCGGTTGGGGGACGACCCAAACTCAGTTTGTAGACCCAACCCTGAGAGCAATCGGAACTCAAAGAGCTCATAATGAGTACGCCCCCATCCTTGCAAATTTCCGTCCCGGTGGCCCTGCCGTTGGGGCACTGCGAGAACTGCTGGGGACATGCCGGGAACAGGGTATTCCTGTCCGATTGGTCCTCATGCCAGAAGGGACAGAGTTTCGCTCTTGGTATCCACCAGAACGGCTGGCGACATTGAAGACATTCTTGGGATCGATCGCAACCGAGTATGGGGTATCCTGGATTGATGCCCAAAACTGGTTGCCCGATGAAGCATTTTATGATTCGCACCACATGCTGGCGGTTGGCGCGGACGCATTCACGGATCGACTGATACGCGATTTTGTGGTCCCACTGCTACAGGATGTCGCTGGGTATCCCAAACATTAGTAAAGACCTACCGTTCATTCGGGATAGGGAACCATGCAAACTCAGTCCACGGCGATAAACTCTGATTATAAGAACCGACTGCGGTGTCCCCAAATTACCTCGGTCGTCACCGTTGACTCCACGGTCACACCGCGGAGGAACCGAGTCCATAACCGTTGGTCAGCGTCTCAATCTCGGATGGCATTATGTGTTGGGGTCATTGGCTTTGTCGCATTTCAGTCTATTTTGAACCTGGCCATTCAGTCAGATTGGGTGCCTGTGCGTGACCCGGTTTGGTTCGAGAAATTCGGTCTATTAGAAAAGCATCCTGCATTCTTTGTCCCACCGACCGATGATCCAGCAGCACCGATTCGGCTGATGGCCCTGGGGAGTTCACGGACCCAATTGGCGTTCGATGCGACATCCCTTTGTGAACAGATCTCATCTCAATTGGGACAGCCGATTGAGGCCTTTAATTTCGGTTGTCCCGCAGCTGGTGCCATGACCTGTGCCCTCTATCTGAATCGGTTGATCGAAAAGGACGTAAAACCAGATTACTTGTTGGTTGAAATTCACCCCGGTTTTGTGACACCGGGCCAACCACCATTTGAGAGTCGCTGGTTGCATCCGTACCGCTTGCGTCCCGATGAAGTGACACGATTACGATCATTCGGTTGGGACGTGGAATCACCACCGCAGCACGGTTGGTCAGGTTGGCTGATGGCCACCGCGTCCTATCGTATGTCCTTGTTGAACCGATATGCTCCGGTCATGTTGCCATGTCCTTTTGGACTCACCTTGGGGGCACGTTCGAGTCCCGATGGGTTTGTCCGTGGTGAAGAAATGTCGCGTGAGCGTTACCCACGAGCCCTGGCCCGTACAAAGTTGGACTACTCGCCCATCCTGGTCAACTATCAGACGGGAGGCGCGGGGACGGCGGCAATTCGGGACATCCTCACTCAGTGCCACGAATACGGTATCACCGCGGCACTCATGCTCATGCCCGAGTCTAGCGAACACCGATCCTGGTACGGGGAGGCGGGGTATGCCGATGTGACCAATTTCGCACAGGGGTTGGGACGGGAATTCGGAGTTCCAGTCGTTGATGCGCGGGAATGGTTGCCGGATGAGGGATTCGCGGATGGGCACCACTTGACAGGCAGTGGCGCGGACATGTTTACGGAGCGATTAGCAAAAGAGTTCGTCGCCTCGTGGATCACCAATCGAAAGGTGCGACGATGATACCGGCATTCGTCCCGCGCTCAGCCACTTGGTCCACACGATTCACCTTGCGACCCCGCACAGGTTCTCGTAGGACACTGGCTATTACTGCGGTTTGCTCTTTTCTGATTTGCCTCATTGCGCTGAACATTGGACTTGTCCTATTGCTCGACTATGGACCTCGCCGATTCCGCGACCCGGAATATGGCAAGCGGATTGCCCATCTTCAGGATCGAATATCCGAACATCCTGAGCGATCACTCGTCGTGGTCATTGGCAGTTCTCGCACAGCCATGGGTGTACGCCCTGATGTCCTCAATGATCCTACGCAACCGTTACTCTTCAACATGTCCTTGGTCGGCAGTGGTCCGATTATGGAACTATTGACCGTTCGTCGGATGCTAGCTGATGGTGTGACTCCAGACGTGGTGTTACTTGAATATTGGCCCGCGTTCCTTCGTGAGGATGGGCCATATAGCGAAGAGGGTCGCTTCCATACGACGCGGTTGTACCCAATGGATCAACCCATGATCCGAGACTACTGGCATGCCCCTGCCGCAACCATGCTGTCCATGTCCCATATGAGATTGTCGCCTTGGTACAGTCATCGTATGCCGATGATGAACCAAGTCATGGCTTCGTGGTTGCCGGCCAATCAGAGAACGGACAGTAGCTTTGAAAGGATAGACCCCTGGGGATGGTTGCCGGGACACAAACATTCTTCTCCCGCGTTGATCGAAGCGGGACACGCAGCCTCTGCTGGATTTTATGTCCCATTGTTCCAAAATTATCAGATTGGAGCCGATGCGGATCGCGCTATTTATGAGACGGTATCCGTGTTGCGTGCGGCGGGTGTCCGTGTCGCATTTTTGTATATGCCCGAATCGGCCCGATTTCAGTCTTTCATGACCCCCGCCGCGGTCGCATTGGCGAAACAACATTTGGAAAAGACCCGATTGCGACTCGATCTCCCTTTGATGGACTGTCGCGGTTGGGTCGTGGATGAGCAACTACCCGATGGGTTTCATTTGACTCAACCCGGTGCTGCTGAGTTTACACACAAGCTCGTCCCGGCGATCTCCGACCTATTCCCAGATTTGTCGAGGGCACCGTGAAGCTTCATCCATTCCGTCTCCGCCGACTCCGTCAGTCCGTTCCCCATTCCACTGTTGTCTCATCTCCCAAAGGGGGATTGTCCCATTCCCGCTCGACCGCCAGACAAACTGTTTGGGCAACTATCGCGCTTATTGCTCTATTTAACCTTGGCATGAATTTCGCACTGGACACTGTCAAACCTGAATGGCGTGACCCGGAATATGGACATCGCCTCAAGGAATTATGGCGACTTCAGGACGCGGAGCCTGCCCGACCCCTTGTGGTCGCCTTGGGAAGTTCTCGGCCACAAATGGGACTTAGTCCGCTGGATCTCGGCCTGGGAGAAGGACCGCATGACCCACTCGTGTACAATTTCTCTGCGGCGGGTTGTGGGCCGGTCCATGAATTGCTAAATTTGCGTCGTTTATTGGATGCGGGGGTCCGTCCCGATTTCTTGCTGGTTGAGGTACTGCGCCCCGTCCTTGCCGGAAATGGTCCCGCGGAGAAGCTCATTCACCCGTCCCGTTTGGGTTATGCTGATCTTGCCCGATTGGAACCGTATTGTGATGACCCAGCATCCCTGAAGCGAGATTGGGTTCACCTCCGTCTCACTCCGTGGTACTCGCTGCGGCTAAATCTGATGTCCCATTGGGGTGGTAGTATGCTCCATTGGAAGTCTCGGCAAGACTTCATGTGGAAACAGATGATAGGACGCGGTTGGTTGCCCTATTTCTTCACGGAGATTCCGCCTGAAAAACGTGCCCAGGGTATCGCGGATGCGCACGTCCAGTATATGGATTACTTCCGCCAATATTCTATTTCGCCGTTGTCCGATCGTTCCTATCGTGACCTGCTGGCCGAATGTCGCCTACAGGGCATCCGTGTCGCCTTTTTTGTGATGCCGGAATCGGCGACATTTCGGAGTTGGTATCCGCCCGGCGCAGAGGCCCAGGCCACGGCGTACCTCCAATCATTGTCCCAGGAATTCTCTGTCCCCGTTTTCGATGCTTCGGCTTGGTTCCCGGATGGAAAGGCGTTCGCGGACGGGCACCATTTGATGAGACAGGGGGCCGAAGCGTTTAGTCGTCGCTTCGGCCCTGAGTGCGTGGGACCGTGGGTACGCGGTAATACTCCCTAATGGGACATTTGCAATCATGTGAGCAATGTGTCCAATTCCTGTACCAAGTTGCTAAACCGGGACAAGGCTGCATTCACTGGCGCGGGTGTGGTCATGTCCACGCCCGCCGACCGCAGTAGGTCCAAGGGGTCTTGGGAGCATCCCGCGCGCAGGAAGCCCAGGTAGGCAGCCAGTTCGGCTTGTCCCCCGTGCCGTACGCGTTCCGCCAACGCAATCGCTGCGGCTAGGCCGGTGGAATACTTGTAGACGTAAAACGCCCGGTAAAAGTGGGGTATCCGCAAACACTCCAGTTCCAGTTCCGCGTCGATGATAAACTCGGGACCGAAGTAGGCATCCAACAGTTTGCGATACTCTGATCGAAATACGTCTAATGTCAGTGGCTGATTCGCCTCCGCAAGCTCGTGTGTAATCTTTTCAAATTCCGCGAACATGGTTTGGCGAATGATTGTCTTCCGAATTTCATCAATCTCTCGATTGATGTAATAGGCTCGCTCTCGATCGTCACGCGCTTGCGACATCATGTACTGACCGAGTAATTGTTCATTGAATGTACTGGCTACCTCGGCCACGAAAATTGTGTATTGTGAATACTGATAGGGTTGCGATTTCGACAAGTGCGTATGCATAGAATGCCCGGCTTCATGGGCCAGGGTAAAGACATGGTCTAGCACATCAGGTTGATAATTCATCATGATGTACGGGTCACTGTCATAACAGCCGCTACTGAAAGCGCCGCTGAGTTTCCCTTTGTTTTCGTAGCGGTCGCACCAACGGCCACGAAGTCCGCGCGTCAGCACATCGCTGTATTCTTGCCCTAACGGTTTTAAGGCCGCAATCACCAGGTCGACCGCTGCTTCCCACTCGGTTCGGCGTTGCCTATCCGAGAGAATCGGAACGTACACATCATACATGTGGATGTCTGGTAGTTGCATCACACGCCGACGCAGTTGGTAGTATTCATGCACAGCCGGCAAGTTGGCGCGAACTGCCGTGATCAAATTATCATACACACTTTCCGGTACAACATCTGGGAATAAAGCAGCCGACCGCGCCGATGAAAACGATCGCACACGCGATTGATAGACACCTTGCTTAATGGACCCCGCGAGCGTGGCTGACAATGTATTCTCGTGATCGGTGAATACCTGATAGTATTGATGGAAGGCTTGTCGTCGTACGGCCCGATCCGGGCTTTCCAGGCACTTCGCAAAACTGCCGTGGCTCAGTTCGATGGTTTGGCCGGGGGACACGTTGATTGTTCCAAACTTCATATCCGCGTTCGTCAATTGATCGAAGACATTGCGTGGGGTTTGCGCGGATTCGATTTGCATGGCGAGCAAGCGTTCTTCCGATTCACTGAGCGTGTGTGGTTTGTATCGCAATAACCGTTCCAGAACCAGACGATAATCGGCTAACACGGGATCAGCCATGAAGGCTTGCATCCGATCATCGGGGATTGCCAGCAGTTCTGGCCGCAGGAAGCTCGCCGCCTCCGCTGCCCGGCTGGCCACACCGAGATAACGTCCTTTCATCCCCTGATAGGTACTGTTCGCCACGTCTTCGGCTGTTTTCAGAAAGGCATATGTTCCCAAACGGTCGCCGAGCCGTTCGATCTGAGAATCCAACTCCAAACATTCCCGTACCCGAGCGGCGGATTGGTGGAGCGTGCCCCGGAAGGCGGCGTACCCGCCGGTCTGCTCCGAAAATTTCTGGAACTCTGCCTCCCATGCGGTATCGGATGGGAATAGGCTGCTCAGATCCCAGGTCTGTTCGACCGGAACTTCTGCTCGATTCGGCAACCGCGTGGTATCGGAATTGGACATGTGCATATCTCCTGTGGCCGTAGGAACATCGGGAGATTGTACTCACCCCGGAGGTATACGGTAGCTGCCTGGGTTCGTTCGTCGTGACAAGATTATCGGGCGAGTCGCAAGATTTCGGCTTGATCTGGGTATTCCCAATAATCGGCCTGCACCCATGAGAATTCGTGATGGATTCCACGGGTGCGATCGTCTGTACAATGTCTGAATGCTTCACCAGGATTCGGATTTCCACGGGAGGTTGATGATGCGAACTTTGTTGGCGTCTGCGTTTCTCTGCGGGCTGAGTGCCTGCTCGTTTGGGAATAGTACCGAAGCGACCGCGGCAACCGCAGCGTCCGAACCGGATGCCGAGAAGAAAGAAACACCCCGGCTCGACATCGGGGATGTTGCCCCGCCACTCGCCGCGACGGAATGGCTCAAGGGCAAAAGCGTCACCAATTACGAACCCGGTAAAGTGTATGTGGTCGATTTCTGGGCGACTTGGTGTGGGCCGTGCATCGCCATGATGCCGCACTTGTCGGAGCTTCAGCATGAATACGAGGACAAAGGGCTGATTGCGATTGCCTTCTCCACCAAGGATCCGAGCAACTCCCTGGAGAACGTAAAAGAATTCGTCGAGAAAGATGCCAAGGATATGCCCCTGGCGTTCGCCTATTCCGACAACCCGAAAACCTACACGGACTACATGAAAGCGGCCCGACGCAACGGGATTCCCTGTTCGTTCGTCGTCGACAAAGGGGGCAAAATCGCCTTCATCGGCCACCCGGCGGAACTCGATGATGTCCTGCCCAAGGTGATCGCGGGCACTTGGCGTGGGAAAGAAGACATCGCCGCCATGAAGAAGGCCAGCGAAGCACTCGATGCGATTTACGAACTGGCCGAGAAGAACCCGGATACCGCGATTGCCGAACTCGCCGAGTACGAACAGCAGTACCCGGATCAGGCCAAGAAACCGTCCTTCCGTGTCAACAAGGTGCTGATGTTGGCCAGCGCGAAGAAATTCGACGATGCCAAGCCGCTGGCCGAGACACTGATCCCGGAACTGGTGGCGAAAAAGAATGATCGCTCGCTGTTCCGCTTGCGGGGCATCTGGGCCTCCCCTCAGGTCAACCCCGAACACAAACATATCGAAATCTCACTGAAGGCGGCGGAAGCCTACCTGAAACTAAAAGGCGACCAGGACTTTCTGGCGCTGTACGGCATCGCCGATTCGCAGTACGCCGCGGGCAACAGCAAGAAAGCCGTGGAGTATGCCGAAAAAGCTCTCGCCGTCAGCAAGAATGATCGAGAAAAAGAGTTTTTGAAACGCCGCATCGCCACATTCAAGGGCGAGAAAACGGACTGATCGAGCCAGACTTGCTTCCTCCCCCCATGTGGGGAGAGAGTCGGGGGGAGGGCGGGATTCCGCGCGGAAGTACCGTCCCCCGTGCCTTTTCGTGCAGAAGCTGATCCCCTCCCACTTCGCCGCTTCTTCCTGTACAACAGATCAGTAATCACCTGCGGACAACGGAACGCGGGTTCCTATGCTATCTCGGGGTCCGCACGGACTTCTCCACTTGGTTCCCCACTCTCTCTTAGCAGAAGGCGCTCATGATTATTGGTGTCCCCCGTGAAGTGAAGGCGGATGAATACCGCGTGGCGATGATCCCGGCCGGGGTCGAAGAACTGGTCCGAGCGGGTCACTCGGTTCTGATCCAGGCCGGAGCCGGTCTGGGAAGCGGCATCACGGACGATCAGTACGCCGCTTACGGCGCAACGATCACCCCCACGGCCTCCGAAGTCTGGGGTCAGGCCGAACTCATCGTGAAGGTGAAAGAACCGCTGCCCACGGAATGGCCGTTCCTCCGGGCCGGGCAAACGGTTTTTACCTACTTCCACTTTGCCGCCAGCGAAGAACTGACACGCACCTGCATGAACGCTGGCATCACGGCCATTGCTTATGAAACGATCCGCGATGCCCGAGGCGGGCTGCCGTTGCTGACTCCGATGAGCGAAGTCGCAGGCCGCATGAGCATCCAGGAAGGAGCCAAGTACCTCGAACGCCCGCAGGAAGGCCGTGGTATCTTGTTGGCTGGCGTACCGGGTGTCGCCCCGGCTACGGTGGTGGTACTGGGTGGGGGAGTCGTCGGCGCGAACGCGGCCAAAATCGCGGCAGGCATTGGGGCCAATGTATTCCTGCTGGACATCAACCTCGATCGACTCCGCTTCCTCGATGAAATCATGCCGCCGAACGTCACCACTTTGTACAGCAATCGGCACAACATCCTCGATTGCCTGAGCCGGGCCGATCTGGTCATCGGCGCGGTTCTCATTCCGGGAGCGAAGGCTCCGCATCTGGTACGCCGGGAAGACCTGAAACGCCTTCCGTACCGAGCGGTCGTCATCGACGTGGCCATTGACCAGGGCGGCTGCATCGAAACCAGCCGACCCACCACCCACGCGCAACCGACCTTCCTCGTGGATGACATCGTTCACTACTGCGTGACCAACATGCCCGGAGCCGTGGGCCGTACCAGCACCTACGCCCTTACGAACGTGACGCTGCCGTACACGCTCCAGCTTGCCAATCGTGGCATCGACACCGCTTGCCGAGAAAACCCAGGGCTAGCAACCGGGGTCAACGTCCGCGCGGGACGCATCACCAACGCCGCCGTCGCCGCGACGTTTGGACTGGAATGCGACTCCAACTGATCGACAGAAAGATGTGCAATGGAATATCTCACACACGATTCTCGCAGGAACAAAACCCTCACGCAAGCCATTGGAGCGGATTTTCCGCTGGCCTCAGGATGCGGAGGGTGGTTGTGCGTGATATTCCGCCTGGGTGGTTAGTATACTGATAGCCTGTACCTCTGTTCTGATCTGTGTGTCGCGGAGTGACCCGGAGCCATGGAAAGCGCGTCGATCATTGTCCGGGGAGCCCGAGAACACAATCTGCGCAACGTCGATCTGGATATTCCCCGCGATCAACTCATCGTCTTCACCGGAGTCAGCGGTTCGGGCAAAAGCTCTCTGGCGTTCGACACCCTCTACGCCGAGGGACAACGCCGGTATGTCGAAAGCCTCTCGAACTATGCCCGGCAATTTCTCGGGCAGTTGCCGAAGCCCGATGTCGATTTCATCGGCGGTTTGTCGCCTGCGATCAGCATTCAACAAAAGTCCGCGAGCCGTAACCCCCGTTCAACCGTGGGCACGGTCACGGAAGTTTCGGATTACCTGCGGGTGCTGTTCGCCCGAGTCGGGACGGGGCATTGTCCGCAGTGCGATCGGGCGATCACGGCCCAGACCCGCGAACAGATCATCGCCCGCATCCTCACACTGCCGACGGGGACACGGTTCATGATCCTCGCCCCGATGGTGCGGGGCCAGAAAGGGGAGTTCAAAGATTTCTTCGCCGAACAGGTGAAACGTGGCTACGTCCGGGCACGGGTCGATGGCAAGATCATCCGCATGACTGACGATCAGAAGCTCGATAAACGGATCAAGCACAACATTGAGGTCGTGATTGATCGCCTCAAGGTCGATGCGGCGATCCGGCCCCGGCTCGCGGAAGCAGTCGAACAGGCACTCACGCTCAGTGCGGGTGCCATCATCATCGCCGTGGAAACCGATCCCATTCCCGATGCGGACCCGGACACACGCGGGTTTGACGATCTGCTGCTCTCCGCCCACTACGCCTGCACCCATTGCGGAATCAGCTACGAACCGCCAAGTCCGCAACTGTTCTCGTTCAACAGCCCCCAGGGGATGTGCCCAGAATGCGACGGCCTCGGTACGCAATACTCCTTCGCGGAGGATTTGCTCATTCCTGATGGCACGATCAGCTTTACCGATGGAGCCTGCCCACTGGTCGGGTCGCTGAAAGGGATGGGCCGCTGGCGGAAGCACATTTATGAAGGTGTCGGCACCGCACTCGGCATCAACCTGAAAACCCCCTGGAACCAGCTCTCGGCGGAGCAACGGCAACTGCTCCTGTACGGCAGCGGTGATCGGCACATTGTTTGGGAATGGAAGCAACGCGGCGGTTCGGTCTGGAAGCATGGCGGACAGTGGGAAGGGATCATCCCGCAGTTGATGTCCCAGTTCAAGAAGACCGCGGCCGGACCCCGACGGATGCAGTTGGAAAAGTATATGCGCATCCAACGCTGTCCCGCCTGCCTGGGACAGCGGCTCAATCCCCAGGCCCGCGCGGTGCGTGTCGGCGGTCAGACCCTCATCGGTGTGGGAGCCATGCCCATCGGCGAACTGGTGCCGTGGTTCCACCAGCTCTCTCAGAATCTGACCCCAACCGAACGCCAGATCGCGGGGGAACTGCTCAAGGAGATCCAGGCCCGGCTCGGCTTCCTCTTGAACGTCGGCTTGCACTATTTGACGCTCGACCGCACCGCCCCGACGCTCTCCGGTGGGGAAGCGCAGCGCATCCGGCTCGCGGGCCAGATCGGCAGCGGGCTTGTCGGTGTCCTCTACATTTTGGACGAACCCAGCATCGGCCTGCACCCCCGCGACAACACCAAGCTCCTCCACAGCCTCGAACGACTCCGGGACATGGGGAATACGGTCCTCGTGGTCGAACACGATGAGGAAACGATGCGAGCGGCGGACTTCCTCGTCGATTTCGGCCCAGGGCCAGGGGTCCGCGGGGGGGAGATCGTCGCGGCGGGGAAACCGGCCGACGTGCTGGCCGACCCGAACAGCCTGACCGGCCAGTATCTCACCGGGGTGAAGTCCATCCCCATTCCCACCCAGCGCCGACCGGGGAACGGCCACGCACTCACGATTGTTAATGCTCGACAGAACAACCTGAAAAATGTCACCGTTCCGATTCCACTCGGTCAGTTTGTCTGCGTCACGGGGGTCAGCGGGTCTGGGAAATCGTCGCTGATTAACGATGTGTTGAAAGAAGCCCTGCTCGCACGCGGCAAGGTCGACGACGACACCGCACCGGAGGAACCCGAGGACGAGGATTCCCCCCATGTTGCCGGGAACTTCGAGCGGTTGGACGGCATCGAGCATGTCGATAAGGTCATCGCCATCGACCAAACCCCGATTGGCCGTACCCCCCGTTCCAACCCGGCAACGTACATCAAGGTCTGGGACGAAATCCGTAGCCTGTACGCCAACATGCCCGAGGCGAAAGTGCGCGGCTACCAAGCCGGTCGATTCAGTTTCAACCGCCCGGATGGCCGCTGTGAAGCCTGTGAGGGGAACGGCTCGAACCGGCTCGAAATGGACTTTTTGGCTGATGTCTGGGTGAAGTGCCCGACCTGTGAGGGGAAGCGGTTCAGCCACGAAACCTTGCAAGTCAAGTATCGCGGCAAGACCATTCACGATGTGCTGGAATTAGAAGTCGCTCAGGCACTCGAACATTTTGAGCATATCCCCAAAATCCGGGCCATGTTGCAGACACTCCACGATGTCGGCCTGGATTACATCAAGCTGGGTCAACCCTCGCCGACGCTCTCCGGTGGGGAAGCCCAGCGGGTCAAGCTCGCCAAGGAACTCTGTCGCCGGGACACGGGGAAGACGCTCTACATCCTCGACGAACCCACGACCGGCTTGCATTTTGAGGACATCCGCAAACTCTTGGAAGTGCTGCACGGTTTCGTGGACGCGGGCAACACCGTTCTGGTCATCGAACATAACCTGGATGTCATCAAAACCGCCGATTGGCTCATCGACATGGGGCCGGAAGGCGGCAGCGGTGGCGGCCAGGTTGTCGTGACCGGCACACCGGAAGATGTGGCCCGCTGCTCGGAGTCGCACACGGGCGCGGCATTGCGTACTGGCCCGCTGGCGCAACGGGTGCCCCCCACGAAGAAGGCTGGCAAGAGTCCGAAGGCCAAGACCCGGAACACGCAGTTCATCACCCATCTGGAAGTACAGGGGGCCAGCCAGCACAACCTCAAGGATGTCTCCGTGCGGATTCCTCGGGAGAAAATGTCCGTCTTCAGCGGCCCGAGCGGTTCTGGGAAATCGTCGTTGGCGATGGATACGATCTACGCTGAGGGCCAACGCCGTTATGTGGAGAGCCTCAGCAGCTATGCCCGGCAATTTCTCGGCCAGTTGCAGAAGCCGAAACTGGAACAGATTAGTGGTCTGTCACCCGCCATTGCCATCGAGCAGAAAACCACCAGCAAAAGCCCGCGCTCCACGGTCGGAACGATCACGGAAATCTACGATTATCTGCGGATTCTGTATGCTCGTCTCGGTCAGCGGTATTGTTCACACTGCAACGTCCCCATCGGCACGCAGACGACGGACGGCATTATCGAACGCATCCTGGCGATGCCGGTCGGAACCAAGCTCTACATCCTCGCCCCGGTCGAGCGGAAGGGGAACGAGAAGTACGAAACCGTGTTCGACGACATCCGCCGCAACGGGTTTAGCCGAATCCGGGTCGATGGCCGTTCGTACAGCCTGGAGGATCCTCCCGCGATCGACCATCGCCGCAAGCACAAAGTGGAAGTGGTCGTCGATCGTAACATCGTCAAGCCCGGCACCCGCACCCGGCTCGCGGAGGCGGTCGAGCAGGCATTGGAGCTCGGCAAGGGGGTTCTGCACATCGCCCATGTCGATGCGGAGCGGGAGGAACCGCACTGGCGGAGCGAGCGATTTTCCCGGCATCTGGCTTGCGACACCTGTGGCCGCAGTGCGGAACCGTTGAACCCGCACAATTATTCCTTCAACAGTCCGCTCGGCTGGTGTCCGACCTGTGAGGGACTCGGTTTCCAGCGGGGCGCGAGCCTGCAACTTCTTCTGCGCGATCCGGCTCTTTCCGTCCGAGCCGGGGCACTGTCCGCGTGGCCGTCATTGGAAACGGGCAGTCCGTTCTTGCCGTTTGCCGAGGCGATCGCGCGCCATGCGGGGTTCTCGCTGGATACGCCGTACCGGGAACTGGATCCATCCCATCAGCGGATATTGCTGCAAGGCACTGGGGAAACCTGGCTCACGCTCGGCGATGCGGCCCGGACCCCGTTCCAGTACAAAGGGTTGTTTCAGGCCATTGATGAGGCTTCACGGGTCAGTTTCGTCTATCGGCAACGGCTCGGCGAACTCGTGGATGAGGTGCCGTGCGCGACTTGCCAGGGTTCCCGACTCCGGGCTGATGCCGCGGCCACCCGGTTCGACAATCTCACCATCGGCGACCTGTGTGCCCGACCGCTCGGCGACACACTCGCCCGATTCGACAAACTCAAACTCACGAAACAGGATCAGCAGATCGTCGGTGAGATTCTGCGAGAAATCGTGGCTCGATTGCGGTTCCTGGTGCAAGTCGGACTCGACTATCTCAACCTCGACCGCCCCGGCCCGACGCTCTCCGGTGGGGAAGCCCAACGCATCCGGCTCGCCTCGCAGATCGGCAGCGGTTTGACCGGCGTCCTCTACGTTCTGGACGAACCGACCATCGGCTTGCACCCCCGCGACAACACCCGCCTCCTGACGGCTTTGCAACAGCTCCGTGATCTCGGAAACACCTTAGTGCTGGTGGAGCATGACCGCGAAGTCATCGCCGCCGCCGATGCCCTGTACGACTTCGGTCCCGGCGCGGGCGACGAAGGCGGCGAGATTACCGCTTCCGGCCCACCCGCGAAAGTGGCCAAAAGTTTGTCCTCCCTGACCGGGCAATACCTCTCCGGAAAACGTGCCATCTTCATTCCCACCAATAGAAGAATTCTGAAGAAGGAAGAAGGAAAAAGGAAAAAGGAAGAAGGAAGAAACGACGAAAATCGGACACGGGGCCGGAAGAAGAAAGAAAGCGATGATCCGATCGTACCGCAACTGCTAGCCGATTATGAATTCCCTACCGGGCAGTTCCTCACCGTGATCGGTGCGCGGCAAAACAATCTCCGTGATGTGACGGTGTCTTTCCCGCTCGGGTCGTTCATCGCCGTCACGGGGGTGAGCGGATCGGGAAAATCGTCGCTCATTCATGAAGTGCTGTACAACACGCTGGCTCGCAAACTGCATCGCGCTCACACCGTCGCGGCGGCTCATGAAGCCATCCACGGGATCGAGCATCTGGACAAGATTATCCGCGTCGATCAAGACCCGATCGGGAATTCGCCTTCCTCGAACCCCGCCACTTACACCGGCGCGTTCGATCTGATCCGCGAACTGTTCGCCCGGTTGCCGGAAAGCAAGGTTCGGGGTTACCATCCGCGACGCTTCAGCTTTAACCAGAAAGGCGGCCGTTGCGAAGCCTGCGAGGGAAACGGTCAAAAGAAGATCGAAATGCACTTCCTGCCCGATGTCTGGGTGGAATGCACAGTCTGCCAAGGTAAGCGGTATACCCCCGAAACCCTGGCGGTACAGTATCACGGCCATTCCATCGCGGACATCCTCAACTTGCGGATCACGGAAGCCCTCGCCCTGTTCGGCAACATCCCCAAAATCCGCGTCATCCTGCAAACGCTCGTGGATGTCGGGCTTGGGTACATGACCCTCGGTCAATCGGCTCCCACGATGTCTGGTGGCGAAGCCCAGCGGGTCAAACTCGCCGCCGAACTCGCCCGCCCCAGCACGGGCCGCACAATCTACCTCCTCGACGAACCCACGACCGGCCTGCACTTCGACGATGTCCGCAAATTGCTCGATGTCCTCCAGCGGCTCGTGGACCTCGGCAACACGGTCATCGTCGTGGAACACAATCTCGATGTCATCAAGACCGCGGATTGGGTCATCGACTTGGGGCCGGAAGCGGGACGCGGCGGTGGTCAGATCGTCACGGCGGGCACCCCCGAGGACGTGTCCCAATATGCCCAACAGCACCTCCAGACCGATCGTCGGTCGTACACGGGAGAGATTCTGACGAACATCCTGGCCACGGAACAACGAGAGCCACGCACGGTCTTCGATCCCCGTGCCGTGGTCCTGAAGCAAGAAGGGGATCTGGACATCAACCAAGTGGGCCGCAACGCGGAGATGCCCTGGCAGAAGGACGGAAAGAGTTGGCACACCCGTGACCGCGTCACCACGCAGGGCACCGCCTGCAAATGGGATGGCACGGCCCTGGCTTGGATCGAAGAACGGATTCACCAACTCGGCACCTTCTCCGCGACGAACTGGAATCATCGTTCCGTCGTCGAGATTGCCGCGCCGAAGAAGACCCACGGTTGGTTCCTGCACGCCTTGACGGGACATGAAGGCTATCTGTCCCTGGTCTTCCGGGTGAAGAAGAACAGCTTCCGCGTCGGGGAACTGACAGCGCAACTCGGCATCGCCCCGCTCGCGGATCACGCGGGGTTCGAGCATTATTCCCGCCAAAAGCGAGTCGAAGTCTCGCAGGGGAAGGGACCGTGGCAAGAAGTCGTCATCACCGTGGTCCAGCTGGCGGAGATCGACACGCCCGCGTTCCAGACCTTTTTGGAACAAGCGGTCGTCTCTTTCCATAAAAATCTCGATCGGATGCAAAACGCGGTCGAGGACGTAATGCCGTGGAAAGTGAATGGGAAGGCATGGCATCTCGGGCCGAAAGGGTTCCCCCCGGCGAAACCGCCCCAGTGGGAACTGGTTCTGGTTCAACAGTTGGTGAATCTGCTGCAAACGGTGGACCCGGACATCGAGTTCAAATGGGACACCCGCGACACCGTGAGTTTCAAGTTACCCGCCGTGTCGCGGTCTTGGGGCCGCATCCGCACGAAAGACCCCGCCGCCCTGGAACTGCAACTTTATGGCAAACCGGGGCAGTTCAACCTCGCCCGAATCGAGACATTTGGGGACACTCCGACGCTCAAACGGGACAAATCCGAAGGAGCGGACATCATGACCCTACGGTTCATCCGTGCCAACCGATTCCGTGCGGCCGAACTACAATCCCTGCTCACGGAACATCGCATCGGCTTCCGGGAGACATTCGGCGGATAGCTCATGGTCAATGGTCCATTGTTCATGGTCCACTGCTGACTGTCCACTGTCCACTGCTGACTGTCCACTGTCCACTACTAGGGTACGGGGAACTCGAACTTGCCCATGAACAGCATCTTGCGGTCCTGGTTGCGGTAGAGTGTCTCGAACATCAAATGCAGGTCCGGCTCCATGACGTGCGGACGGAAACCATAAGGCACCTGGCCGTTGAGGATCACGCCCACGGGACGGGTCCAGTCGATCATGTTCCGTTCCAGCCAGATCACCACGTTCCGCACGCCGAACGCCTTGACGACGATCTTGTTCCCCTGCTGGATGTCCGCGGCAATGTGAGCGGGTGACAAGCCGTTACGGATCGTCCGACCGCTCATGAGGTGCGCGGGTTTCACCTCCGTGGTGCCGACCCAGTAGAACCGATTGTCGGTGGGACGCAGAATCTGCCAGGGCTCGAAGATCGGTTCATTTAATCGTAAGCTGGCGGTGCCGCGGGCGCGGGTCTGCCGACCCATCCAGTCGAACATTCGGCCCACTTCGACCGTGTACCATTCGACCCCACGTCCTTTGTACATCGTCATGAGGGCCGGGAAACCGCGTGGCATCCAGTATTCAAACACTTTGCGTAGCTGCTCCACGGAACCGCCGCCATGCTCGCCGGTGACGACGAAGTACGGGAGTTTTTGCGTGTTCCGCCAGTAGTGCATGAACTGCTCCGCTTTCGGCATCCCGCCGAACGTGGCCACCCCCGCGAATAGGTCCGGGTGGCTCGCCCCCATGTCGAAAGCAAAAGTCGCCCCTTCCCCCAGGCCGAACAGGAACACTTTATCCGGGTCAATCTGGAAGCGTCGCAAGAGGTCACGCAGAACCGAGGTGACCAGCGGATGCTTGGACCCGGATATATCGTAGCCATCGGTATCGAATTGGTTCGTCCAGTCGATCGTGGCGAGGATGTAGCCGTTGCGGTCGCAGTACGGAGCGAGCAGGGCCGCGAACTTCTCAGCAGGAACGGTGGTGTGCGTCAGACCGATCAGCAGTGGGTACGAACGACCATGATGGTACTCTGGCGGCAAATGCAGGAAGAACGGCACCCCGGCGTTGGCCGCGTCGATCGTGGTGCCGGTTTCCCGTTTGTAGATTCCTTTGACATCACTGTCTGCCACTTTGACTTCCACGCCGAGCGGTTGCGACAAGTCTTCCGGGAACGGCGGCGGCAGCAGAGAGATCACCTGGGCCAGTTCACTCGGCGGCAAGGGGTTTCCCGAAGTGAGGTACGCATCGAGCATCTGCTGGCGTTGGTTGCCGATGTCTTCGCGGAAGTAGGCGATGGCCAATTCGCGGGTCTTCCAGCATTTCACAGCGGCATCGGGTTTCGTCTCCGCGCCGAATGACCCTTTCAGCCAGCCGGTGACGGCCAGTGCGAGTAACTGTTCCGGCGTGTTGATCGGCTTTTTGCCTTCGTTGAGCCGTCGCATTTCCTGCTGAGCGGAGGCGCGGAACAGTTCGATCCGAGAAGCGCTATCCGGGTGCAAATCCTGAAGCACCGCGTGCCCGGCTTCGACCAGAGTGGCCAACGGTTCCGCCAGTTTTCGCCGCGGCACCGCCAGGAGAGCCAGCCCGCCGCCCACGGTTGCATGGATCGCCCGGCCCCCTTCCACGCGGTCCAGCAGATCGTCGAGCAGGTGGGCTGTCTGTTCAAACTTTGGGCGGATCGTCTCGATCTGAGCCTTGACCACGGAAAGTCGGGTAATCTCGGCCGGGTCTTTGGATTTCGGGGAATACCCGGCCAGATAGCGGGTGGCGGTTTCGTAGCGGCCGGACTTCAGCGCGGCTTCCAGTTCGTCGATGATGTATTTGGTTTCCGCGGTGTCGAGTTCCTCGCGGAGTTTGTCGGATCGTTCGATCTGATCGGCTGGCCAGTTTCCCGGAATCAGCTTGGGCAGGCTATTCATTTCTCGTCGCGCGGCGGTGAGCCAGCCGGTATCCTTCAGGAACTGCACGATGGCCAACCGTTTCGCCAGATCGGGCTTGCCTTCTTCTTCCTTTAGGTCCGGGTGATTGCGGAGCAGGCGTAAAATCTGGTCCGGGTCCATTTCGGAAGTGTGGTATGCCAGACGCCAGCGATGGCTCGTGGCATCCACCTGACAGGCATACGGGTCCAGGTAGGTGATGAGCTGCTTGACTTCGTGATAGTTGCCGTCCGGTCGACGCACTTCGAGGGTACGCCGCCAGTGTTCATCAAAATCCCCCGCGTGGAATTCACCAGCAGCCGGGGGTGGCGAGTTCCCGACCCGGCCCGCCCGCTTGTAGGCGGTGTACTCTGGACGGGGGACGTTCTTCTCGACCTTGCCCCCCTTGCGGGAATGGGCACTGTAAATGATGACCTTGGGGCCATCATCCACCACGTCGAACGAATAACCGCGGAGATTGCGTTCCTTGGTCACGCGGCCCGTGATGACGAAGCCATCCCGCATGATGACGGCATCGGCGGCCACAGCAACACCGAGCATCATGCCACCAAGGATACCCAGACAACTGATGCGTAGGAATGCACGGGCGGACACGGAGATCACGATACCCTCCTCGCCGAGAGAGAATTTGACGGTCGAACAGCGTGGATGCCGCCCCGGGGAGCACAATTTGCCATAAATTAGTTGTACCCGGCCACGGAGGCGGAAGGAACCCATTGCAGTGAGAACCCGAACCGGCGACAATTTGAGAATACCCGGTGCCGAGGTCTGCCAGGGAAAGAACGGTTCCGCAAGCTCGGCCGTTGGAGATTCGTATGCCGATTCATTTTCGCTGCCCGTCTTGCTTTGGGTTACTGAGCATCGCCCGACGGAAAGCGGGAACAGAAGTTGCTTGCCCGAAATGTGGCGATGCCGTGATTGTACCGGCTGACGATGGCTCACCCGATGAGGAGGATCCACAAAACGCGGAGTTCGAGGCCGAAGCGGAGAGCATCCGCGCCGCCGAATTGCCCCCGCCGCCCCCGCCACGGGAGCCGTCCCAGAAACTTCCGCCGCTCCCACCACGGGAACAACCCGCGGCCCGAAAACGAGAAGCCGTTGGCGTATCGACGGAATCCCGCTCCGCCCCGCCATCCCCACCGCTCGAACGGAAGCCGAAACCCGCACCGGGAAAAGCCGGGAAGGACGAAACGCCCCTGTTCGAGCGCGATGACTTCGAGCGGTTGCTGACCCCCGCCGCTCAGAAGGCGGCCACACCTTCCGGCGGACCATCCGGCAGCCAGGGTGCCAAGGGGTTGACCCGCTCCACCCCCGCTGCTCCACTCGCCCCCAGCGAGGCCGAACTGGCCACGGGTGAGAAGGGCATCTTCATTAGCCAGGCTTCCGCCCTCATGCTGGCGATTATGGGGTTCGTCCTCATCGGGCTGGCGTTCGCCGCCGGTTTCCTCGTTGGTAGTTGATTCCCCGAAAATCTCCTACAGCCGCACCCCAGTTCCCCCCTGGGGTCAGTCGGGTCATTATTGTCCCGAACGCCCAGCGCACAATTCCATTTCCTCTCTGGATGGTGCTTCATCATGCCGCGTTTTCTGGGTTTGTTCGCCCTAGTGAGTCTGTGGCTCGGCACCGTTCCCGCGTTGGCTCAGGAACCGATTTGGCTCGAAGGCGAGGCACCCGCCAGCACGACGTTTCCCTTCTCGACCGGCGGTTGGGGGCACGCGGAACATCTCTCCGAAGGGAAATGGCTGTTCGCCGTGGTCGAACCGAATCAGGTGGAAGCCAAAATCCCCACGGACGGAATCGGCATCAGTTACACCTGTGACATCCCACAAGCCGGGGAATACACGCTCTGGGTTCGCATCGGTTACGAGTTCGCCCGTGCCCCGTTCCGCTGGCGGCTCGGGGATCGCCCCTGGTCCGACGTGCAGCCGGAGGATTATACAACGGACCTCATGACCTTGGCGGACTTCGCCGAAGTGGCTTGGAAATCGCTCGGCACCGTGCCGCTGAAACCCGGTAAACAGACGCTGGAACTGCGGATTCTCCGGCCAACCCGCCTCGTCGACGGTCAGCCGCAACCCACTCGGCTCCTGTTCGGACTCGACGCGATTTGCTTGAGTCAAAAACCGTTCCTTCCCAATGGTCCGCATCGGCCGGGATCGTCGTGGCGCACGGCCCAAGACCGCGACGCAGCGGATGTTCGGTTTGAATTTCCTCCCCCAGACACCGGCACCGCAGCCCAAGCCAAGGATGAAGCCAAGCGCCGGACCCTCCGGCTCGGCGGCACCTGGCAAATCGCCCGCTACGATGAGCCTGGCGAGATCGACGACCGCACCGGCCCCATCGCGGCACTTCCTACGGACCTCGACACCCTGCACTGGAAGGCGATCCACGTTCCCGCGAACATGGCCCGGGAACGGCCGGAATGGGAGTATTGCCACCGTTACCTCTACCGCTGTCGGGTCCAGGTGCCCGCGGAGCTGCGGGGGAAATCGTTCGTGCTACGGTTCCCGAATAATGCCCTGCTGACCACGGTGTTCGTCAACGGCACCCGGTGCGGTCACAGTCGCACGCCCAGCACGCTCTGGGAATGTGATGTCACCGATGCCATCAAACCGGGGGAAACCAACGAAATCATCGTCGGAATCAAAGACCTGTACTATGCCATGAGCCGTACCGCGGAAGGGCAGTCCGCCCGGCGATTGTTCCATCTTCCGCTGTCACGGTTCCACGGTAGCGGACTGCCGCCGACACGTTTTGCGGATTTCCCGGTGATGTTCAAAGTTCGCCGTAGTGGCATTCTCGAAACGCCGATACTGGTGGCAGGTGGAGCCGCCTACACGGCGGATCTGTTCTGCAAGCCGTCTGTCGCCAAACGCCGACTCGGACTTGATCTCACGATCCAGAACCCGACCGATTTACCACTCGAAGTCGAAATCATCAACACGGTACGCCCACTCACGGAATCCACGATTGCCAAGCGGTTTGACCCGGTGAAGGCCATCGTGATGCCGGATGAACCGCTGACGGTCGCGTTGGAGGAACCGTGGACGGATGCGAAACTGTGGTGGCCCGATGACCCACAACAGTACATCGTGGAAACGACCTTGAACATCGCGGGAAAACCTGTCGACCGACTGGAGACGAAGTTCGGCTTCCGGGAATGGGGCATCGCCGGGACAAAGTTCACGCTCAACGGTATCCCCTGGCAGTTTCGCGCGGACCTACGCCATCACACGCTGGCACCGGGCACCGATCCCGCCGCCGCCGTGGCCGAATGGCGGAAGAACGGTCAGAACATGATGCGATTCTGGGGTGACATCCCCTGGACCGGAGCCAGCCAAGCGGAGACACTGGACTTTTTCGATGCCGCTGGCGTACCCGTGCGCCGATCCGGGATTTTTGATGGGGAAGTCGCCAGCTATCAACTGGTCATCGACGGCAAACCGCATTTGGCTCTGTTTGACAACTGGCGGGCTCAGCTCGCGGCCTGGGTGAAGGCGGAACGAAACCACCCCTCCGTGTTCATCTGGTCGATCGAGAACGAAATCACCTACATCAACGCTCGGAACTTCGGCTGGTTGAAACAGGTGGAACCGGAGATTCAAAAAGCCGCCGACAGCGTGATGGCCCTGGACCCGACCCGGCCCGTGATGATCGACGGCGGCGATGCCTTGATGAAGCAAACCCTGCCCGTGTACGGCAACCACTACCTCGAACAGGACAAACGCGACTACCCCGACGAAGCCTACACCCTCACGCACGCCTACGCCCCACGCGACCAACGCCCCGGCCAAAGCCCTTGGCCGATCGGGAAAGATAAACCGTTATTTCTCGGTGAAAGTTACTTTGCCAACGGCAGTCCCCCGGCGGCATTCGCGGAGATCAGCGGAGAATCGGCGTTTCTCGGTCGCCGGGAAGCCGCGACTGGGGTGACCCGGTTCGCGCGGATGCTCTCCGAAGGGTATCGCTGGCACGGTGTCGCCGCGTTTCAGTTCTGGTTCGCTGAGGGACCACAGGCGGAGCATTACCGCGCCTGGCAGCCGGTGTGCGTGCTGGTCCGCGAATGGGACAGTACCTGGGACGCTGGGACGAAACAGACACGGACACTCAAAGTCTTCAACGATACCCGCCACCCGGACCCGATCACGGTTCACTGGCTGTTCCAGACCCGCGGTGTCGGGAATGTCTCACAAATCCGGGGGAAGAAAGAATTCGTCCTACCGCCCGGCGGAAACGAGGAATTTTCCCTCGCACTCGATGTCCCAACAGTCCCGCCTGATACCCACGTCGAGGCGGAGCTGGTGCTGACTTGTGTACGTCAAGGAAAAGAAGTCTTCCGGGATCGGAAGCCGTTACGGTTGCTCGGCCCAGTACGGAAACTGGACACTCTGGCGGGCCGCGTCGCACTCTGGGATCCCGCCGGGAAGGCCACCGGGATTCCCAGTATCATCGACACGGTTTCGATCAAAAGTCTGGATGCGATTCCCTCCGACTGTCCACTCCTCATCGTCGGCCCAGACGCGGTGACACCCCAACTGGCCACGGACCCGATTTGGTCCGCGCTCGCCGTGAGTGGCAAACGGATACTCGTGTTGGATCAAACCCATCCCCTGCAGTACCTCGCCACTCCCGCGCACCTGGAACCCACGACGCACACGGGCCGTATCGCCTTCCCCGAGAACCCGACGCACCCGGCATTTTTCCAGCTCGGCGCGTCCGATTTCTTCTGTTGGTCCGGCGATCAGATTGTCTACCGGAATGCCTATCGCAAACCGACCCGCGCGGCCCGGTCACTGGTCCAGTGCGATCAGGAGTTGGCGTTTTCGGCCCTGGTCGAATGTCCCATCGGGGAAGGGTTATTGCTGCTCTCTCAGTTGGACATCCGCGACAAACCCACGGACCCGGTCGCACGCCGTATCCTGGCGAACCTGATTCGCTACGCTCGGGATTATCACCGGGAATCTCGCCCCGTCGCGGCGGTGCTGGCGGAGTCGGACCCCCGCACCCAGTTGCTGACGGCAGCCGGGGTACAGTTTACCCGCGTCACCGATCCGATTTCCGCCATGAAGAACGCGCGCATCGTGATCGTCGATGCCACACCGGAGACACTCCGCACGCTCGCCACCCAACGGGACGCGGTGCGGACATTCACGGAGTCCGGCGGCTGGCTCATCACCTGGAATGTCCCACCGGCAGGACTCGCGGACTTCAACCGACTGGTGGGTTACGATCATGTGATGCGGCCCTTCCGGCGAGAACGGGTCACGCTCGCGCCGGTACGCGATCCACTCGCCGCCGGGTTGGCCCTGCGGGATGTCGCCCTGGAATCCGCGGAGAAAATCTACCCCTGGGCGGGCGACCGCTACCCGGCATCCGACAGCTTTTCCCATGTGGTCGATCTCACGGACATCGCCCCGTTCGCGCGGTCCAGCAGTTTCCAGCAAGGTTGGTCCCAGATGACCAATGGCCTGACCTCCGCCGATTCCTGGAAGTTCATCTTCTACCACGATCAATCCACGGCGGGAGAGCGTCCGAGTTGGTCCGCCACTCTCCCCAAGCGGGAGCAGATCCGTGGGTTGTCCCTCATCATCAACGGCCACTACCGCAAACTCACGCAATTGCGGGTGGTCTTCGACGGCAACCGGGACCAAGCCATAACACTGAACCTCAAACCCGAAGCGGAACGCCGACAGGATTTCTCGTTCCCGCCCCGAGAATGTCAGTCGATCGCCCTGGAACCGCTGGCGTGGACCCCGCACGAAAAGCCCGTCATCGGCATCGACAACCTCTGGCTGACCGTGCAACGCCCGGCCCACTTCGAGAAACAGGTAGTTCCGTTGTTGAACATCGGAGCGTTGGTAAAGTACCCCATCGGTTCCGGTGGGATTCTGTTGAACCAGGTGAACGTGTTGCCAACGGAGGCGAACCCGGAGAATGCCGACCGCAAACGCGCACTCGTCGCCACGCTGTTGCGGAACCTCGGAGCGGGCTTCACCCCGGAACGGCTGCTGATGCCGAGTGCGAACCTCCGCTACGAACCGCTGCCCCTGGGGGAGAAGTGCAACGGCTACCTCACGCAAGATCGCGGGTTCCCCGGCAAGCCGGATTTGCGTTCTTTCCCCGTTGGCGAGCAGAAGTTCGCGGGTGTCCGGTACAGGATCCGCGACTTCCGCACCTCTCCGCTGCCCGCCGCGATTGTGCTGAACACCACGACACAAACGGTCAGCGGAATTCCCGCCAACACTCGTGCCGATGCGTTATTCTTCCTGCACACGTTCATCCAAACGCGACCGTGGCAGGCCCCCCGTCCACGCGGCCAGCAGAAACCACCCGCCCCGCCGACAGTCTTCCAATATCGCATCCACTACAAGGACGGTGAAACGGTCACGGTGCCGGTACGGCTAAACGACGGGGTGGCCGCACATGCGACCGCACACGCCACGGGATTGCCGACCGCATCGCTCGCCTGGACGGCCGAAAACGATGGTCAGCATCTGGCCGTCTATCAGATGCCGTGGACGAACCCACGACCCCATGAACTTTTGACCAGTATCGAGATCGTAGCAGAAAAAGGATATGGTATCCCGGTCATCCTCGGGATCACTGCCGGGAAGGAGAAACCGTGAACACGACGGAAGCGGCTTTGCTGGAAACAGCCGATGAGACACTCACCGACCTCGTGACCACGGCCCCCGGTCCCGCAGGGACATTGCCGTTGACACCGGAACTGCTACGGCACGCGCCGAGCGGTGACCTATTCGGTTGGTCCCAAAATGTCGGCATGGGGTTGAACCCGACACTGTTGGGACGTCAGGAATTTTTGATCCTGTCCACTCACGGCGGGTTGCGGGCTGAGGACGGTTCCCCGATTGCGTTGGGCTACCATAGCGGCCACTGGGAAGTCGGGCTCCTGGTGAAAGCGGCTGCGGAGGAACTGCAACGTCAGAAGGTGATTCCGTTCGCGGGTACTGTCACCGACCCGTGTGATGGTCGAACGCAAGGCACACCCGGCATGTTCGACAGTCTTCCGTTCCGCAATGACTCCGCGATGGTGCTCCGTCGACTGATGCGGTCACTCCCGACCCGTTCCGGCGTGTTGGGCGTGGCCACCTGCGACAAGGGACTGCCCGCGATGATGATGGCGCTGGCTTCGCAGCACGATTACCCCACGGTCCTCGTGCCGGGCGGCGTGATGCTGGCCTGGGAAACCGGACACGAAGATACCGGCAAAGTGCAGACCATCGGCGCTCGCTACGCCCACGGGGAAATCACACTGGAAGAAGCCGCGGATGCCGGGTGCCATGCCTGTTCCTCCCCCGGTGGCGGTTGTCAGTTCCTCGGCACCGCCGCGACCTCGCAAGTCGTCGGAGAAGCTCTGGGGCTGTCGCTGCCGCACTCGGCTCTCGCCCCCTCCGGGCAACCGATCTGGCTGGATATGGCCCGGCGTTCCGCGCGAACATTGGTTCATCGGTCAAAAATCGGTCTGACCACCCGCGACATTCTGACCGATGCGGCCATTCATAACGCGATGACCGTGTTCGCCGCGTTCGGCGGCAGCACGAACCTGCTCCTGCACACCCCGGCCATCGCCTTCCATGCGGGTCTGCGTCGACCCACTGTGGATGAATGGGCCGCCATCAATCGGAAAGTACCGCGTCTGGTCGATGCCTTGCCTAACGGCCCAATCGGCCATCCCACCGTGCGCGTCTTCCAGGCTGGCGGGGTGCCCGAAGTCATGCTGCACCTGCGGGAACTGGGTCTGCTGCGACTCGATGCCCTGACCGCCACCGGCGCACCGCTCGGCGCTGTGCTGGACTGGTGGACGCACTCCCCGCGGCGAGCCCGACTCCGGGAACAACTCCGCACCCGCGACGGCATCGACCCGGATACCGTGATCCTGTCCCCTTCCGCGGCGCGTGCCCGTGGTTTGACCAGCACCATCACCTTCCCCCGTGGCAACATCTGCCCGGATGGCTCAGTCATCAAATCCACGGCGATTGATCCATCCGTGGTCGATGCGGATGGTGTCTATCGGAAGACCGGCCCGGTTAAGGTGTTCACGACCGAAAAAGCCGCCATCGCCGCGATCAAAGGGGAAGGGGATCGCAAAGTGGAACCGGGCGATATTCTGGTGCTGTGCTGCCGAGGGCCGCTCGGTTCGGGCATGGAAGAAACGTATCAACTCACCAGTGCGCTCAAGTTCCTCCCGTGGGGCAAACAGGTCGCCGTGTTGACGGATGCCCGGTTCAGCGGAGTCAGCACCGGCGCGTGCATTGGCCACGTCACCCCCGAAGCACTCGCGGGCGGGCCAATCGGCAAACTGCGAGATGGCGACATCGTGCGCATCACCATCGACCGGAACCGGCTCGATGGCTCGATCGACTTGATTGGCGACTCCACCGGAGAATATACTGCCGCATGGGGCACGGCAACACTGGCCCAGCGATCACCCCGCCCAGACCTGGCCGCTGACCCCGGTTTACCCGCTGATACCCGGCTCTGGGCCGCCCTCCAACAAGCCAGCGGCGGAGTCTGGGGCGGCTGTGTCTACGACCCCGAGGCCATCATCCCGCGTCTGATCCCCACCACACCATCAGCCCAGCGCGTGTAAATCGGACCCCAACGGCTTGATTTCAACATGTTTTGATATGGGCACAATTTCGAGAAATTAACAAATCTGTTGATGACAACGATTCTCCAAGAGCTACGATAGCTTGTAGTGAATAGTCTCGTTGTACTCCGAGTGTTATTTTGTTCAGCAGAGTAGACTATTCGCCGTGTCGCTCTTTTTGGTCAATCTTTATCCACCTGAACAGTCGTACCGCCATGACAACGTCAAACACGCCCGCATCCTGGACCAGTCGCACGATCTACCTGGAAGCGAACCCCTGGCGGGTGCTTCGGCGACTGCTGAACTCGGAAACGCAGCCGATGACCTTTGCCGCGCTGCGTCCGTGGCAGCGACGCGACAAAGACCTCGCCATGATTGCTCGGTTGGTGGATCTGGGTTTGATTGAGATCGTCGGCACGCAAGACGATGAACCCACTTACAAGATCACAGCCAAGGGCGCGGAAGCTGCCGACCTGGGCGAAGTGCGGATCGACCCCACACCAACCCCTGACCCTGCCCCTACGGCAAAACCGATCAAGAAGGGTAAGAAGAAGTAGCCGCCCGATTGCGGGGAACTACACGGTCAACAGTTCGACACACCGCGTCCACCCGGTGTGTCGAATAGCGGGTTCCATTCTTATCGAAATGTCATAATCTCGACAGAATATCACATCCTCACACCGTAAACCGGCATCCAGCCAAAACGATTAGTGCTGGAAGACGAACTCCGGGTGATTCAGTAGCGAGTGTAGCAGATCCATTGCAGCCGTGGTGCGGTTCCGCGCGAATGCGGGTAGCACCAATTGGCGTTCCGCGTCAGTCGGACGACGGGTCAATGTGGCAAGGAACAATTCCTCCAAAATCGCATCGGGTGTCTGGTTACTGGCGGCAAGCAAGGCCGCGCGACCTTGGGGCGAACGGGCCTTGGTGTTCGTGACGGTCCCGCCGATCAGCTGGAGTGCCTGAATCAGGTTCGTATCCGATTCGCGTTCGCATTCGCACACCATCGCCCGAGCCGGTCGGCCAAACGCTTCGAGGAACGGGTGTTTGTATTCCCCATCGGGCAACTCGGTCGCCTGCGTACCCACGGGTAAACTGGGGAATGCTTCCACGACTCCCGTGGCCTGGGTGATCGCATCCAGGAGTTGTTCCGCGCCGAGTCGGCGAACCGGATACCGGGCAAAATACTTTTCGGCCAACTCATTATCACCCGGCATCGCGGCCGATGATAACTGGTAAGTTCGGGACAGAACGATTGTCCGAATCAGTTGCTTGCGGTCGTAGCCGACACGCTGGAACTCCTGCGCCAGTGCAGCCAACAGCGGTTCGGAGACAGCCGGATTCGTGCTGCGGATGTCATCCACCGGATCCACCAGACCGCGACCAAACAGGTGATACCAGATGCGATTCCCTGCCGCTGGGGCGAAGAATGGATTGTCAGGAGCCGTCAACCAGTGCGCGAACACGGCTCGGCGGTCCTCGTGCGGGGAAATGGTCGGAACCGCGCCACCGAGGAACTTCGGCGGCATCCGCTGGCCGGTGCGTGGCTGCACGACTTCCCCGGAGTGCGTGCCGATGATTGTTTCTTCTTTATCATAGATATGATTGAAGAACGGCCCATTGCGGTAGGTCAGCTGGTTGAAGAACGCGGCCAAGCCATAGTATTCATCCTGAGTCCAGCGTTCACCGGGGTGATTGTGGCACTTCGCGCACTGCATCCGCACGCCCATGAACAGCTGGGCAATCTCTTCGCCGCGTAAATCCGGGGTCCGCAGGCGACGGTAAAACCCGGCGGGGGGGTGGGAGTAACTCGGCCCGGACGCGGTCAGAATTCGTCGGACGAACTCATCTTCCGGCACGTTCGCGGCCATCTGTGCGCGAATCCAGGCATGAAACTTCACCGCTCCGGTCTTGCCGACGAATCGGTTGTTCAGGCTCAGTCGGTCAGCCCATTTTTGCGTCCACCAAGCGGTGAAGTCCTCGGAATCCAGTAGCCGATTGATGAGGCGTTCCCGTTTGTCGGGTGCGGCATCCGTGAGGAATTGTCGGGTTTCCTCGACCGTGGGAATCCGTCCGGTGATGTCCAGCGTGGCTCGGCGCAGGAATTCCCCATCGGTACACAACGCCCCTGGAGTGATGAGCAGTTCTTTCCATCGCTCGAAGAGGATCGTGTCCACGAAATTCACCGCGGGGAACTGCGGCGGCTGATACCCCGGCACCGGATCGCGGAACAACACGACCGCCGTGGCCATGCGTCCCATGTACTCCGCCGCGATGGCAACCTCTCCCCGGAGGTTCCGACGCACAATCCCAGATGCATCCACACTGGCGGTCACGGGGTCGTTCACCGAAAAGCGGGTCAGATGGGTGACATCCCGCTGTGTGCCATCGGCAAAGGTGGCGGACACCCGCAGCGTCACCCGATCCACGGGAGCATCGAGGATGGTGTGCGCGGGGCTGACGGTCAACTGCGTCGGCGGTTCGGCCTGATCCCGCATGGCCCCGGCGGCAATCCAGGCACGGACGATTGCATACAGTTGGCCGTGCGGCTCGAACCGCTTCCCGCCGCCGTGTGGAACCAAGCCGCTGCCCTTCACCAGCAGCAAACTGGCATCGGGGTCCAAGCGATGAATCCGGCGACCGCCCATCTCACGGGTTATGGTTTGATAATCGAGCGCCGGGTCGTATCCCCGCAGGCTCAGGCGAAAGCCGTTCTTCCCCGTGGGAGTACCGTGACAGGCACCTTGATTGCACCCCGCGGCGGTCATGATCGGAATCACATCCCGTTGGAAGCTCACGGGAGCCGCAGGTGCCGGTGGAACCGCCGCCGTGGTGGGAAGCGATGCGACCAGAAGGGTGAGCATGGGGGTCATCATGATGGCAGCACCTGACAAAGAATCACGGCAGGACACCAGCAGCACAACACAATCGAACGCGGCCCAAACGAATCCGCAGGCGGGAGGTACTATTAGCCTAACCGATCCCCTGTCATGAGGGCAACACTGGACTGAGGAATCATCACAGAACCGAAAAAGCATCCAAACCCGGCCCGCATGCCGGTATCACCGCCCACCAATCGGCGCAGCAGAATATCTTGACTCGGAAAACAGGGTGGCTAATATGGGAATGAGACTCAGTCTCAGGAATACTCCGAGGCCGATATGCATTCCTGCGAACCCGCCCCCGCCTGTACCGGCTCCTGTCGGTCGTGTCCCTCTGTCGGAAGCTGCCCGGATCGCATCGTCTGCCGGTGTCTGCAAGTCACTGAGCAGGAGATCATTACGGCGATTCAAATTCACGGCGCAACGACCGAACGCGCTGTGCAGCAGCTCACCGAAGCCGGTTCCGGTTGCGGTTGCTGTCGGCGAGAGATCCGGCAGTATCTGGCAGTGTATGCCCTGCCGGTCGTTCAGGTGGAGATGGCGAGTGTCTGAGCTTTATTCTGCATCCCCGCCAATTTGCTCGGCCAGATATTTTTCCAGCCCGACCATCTGAATCAGCCCGAGCTGGGTTTCCAGCCAGTCGACGTGTTCTTCGGAATCCGTCAAAATTTTCAGCGCCAGATCGTGCGTGCCGTTGTCTTTCAGGCGAATGGCCAAATCGACGAGTTCGTTGTACGCCGCCACTCCGCCGGTTTCGAGCTTGAGGTCATTCTCGAACTGCTCTTTCACGTCCGCCCCGACGCGGATGACATCGTAGCGGGCAATTTCGGGCACGCCTTCGAGGAAGAGAATGCGTTCGATCAGTTGATCCGCATGTTTCATCTCGCCGATGGACTCTTCGTAGTGCTTTTTCCCCAGCTTCATCAGCCCCCAGTTCTTGCACATCTTCGCTTGGCAGAAATATTGATTAATGGCGGTGAGTTCGATGGTCAGGGCACGGTTCAGAGCGTCGAGAATCTCGGTATGGCCTTGCATGGGGGTTCTCCCGGAAATGACATTCGACCGATCGCGGCGACCGGCCGGAACCCTTATGTTATCAACCATTCTGGGGAATGCTCAGCCCACATACACCCCATCCGTCACGACTTGGGAGAACGGTGTGAAGACCTGCGCCAGATCGGGGTTGAGCGGGTTCGCCACGAGTGACGCTCCGCGATAGACTCGCACTTCTGGTGTGAGTCCGGCTCCACTGCCGGTGACGAGGTCCGCGAAACCGTCACCATCGAGGTTACGCATCGTCACGCGGATTCCCGCCCGTGTGTTCGGATCACCCGCGAAGAAGTTCATGATGGTCAGAGAGGCTCGGCCCGGATCGTCGAGGCCGAAATCGGTGGTAATCGCGGAAATGCTGGCTCCACTGGCAACCCGGACACGGGGGCCACCACCCGGGCCGCCACCAAAGACCAAATCCGCGTACCGATCCCCGTTCACATCCCCCGCCGCGACAAGACCATTGCGGAGTGTAGGCTCAAACGCAAAAAAGTTCGCAATCGGCGGCGCGGAAGGCTGAGTGCCATTCGGCCTGGCGATGGATGCGCCTTCCCACACGGTCACCCGCGGGCCGCCGCCGAAACCGGCTGCCACGATGACATCAGGGAACCCGTTGCCGTTGATGTCGCCGATGGCCGTGCGGGCTCCCCCGCGGAACGCCCCATCCACCACCCCCGCCCGATCCGCGATGCCGAAGAAATCCGCGAGAACGACCGTTTGCGATTTCGACAAGCTCAGCCCATCGTACACCTTCACCCGTGGACCGCCGGAGAGGTCCGGTGTCACCACAACTTCCGCCCGGCCATCCTGGTTGATGTCCCCTGCCGAGACAAAGACACCCCCGTTAAACGAAGATTCAAACGGAAGAAAGTTCGCCAGAATCGCGCCACTGGCTCCATCGCGGATGACCACTTGCTGCCCACCCGGCCCCGCTCCCGCGATCCAATCCGGGATGGAATCTCCGGTCACATCGGCCAAAGCCACCCGTACCAAGCCGGGGAAGCCCGGAATCAGCGGCTGATTCGCCCCCGGCAACTGATACCCGGATCGGTTCGCATTCGGCAAAACGAGTTGACCGTTTCCATCCGGGGTTCCGCTGACGAGAAGATTCGAGGGCAAAACACCCGTGCCCAGGCTTCCCGCACCGATGAACCCCGCACCCACGGGGATCGGGCCGAGTACGCCAGTACCAGCAACAGTTTCCAGGCCGACAATCGCCGGAGTGAGGCGGTCTTCGAGAGACTCACAAGCCAACAAGGTGCGATCGGTGTTCATGACCGACTCCGGCAATTCAAGTGAGAAGGTAGGTAGCTTGAGTATATCACGCTGATACCCCGGATTCGGACTCTGGAATTCCCCTTCTCCGCAAATGCGACCGCGACGACCCCGGCCAAGGCCGATGCCCAGCAAAGATTCCCAACCCGAATCGTTGTTGCGCGAAGTCGGAGGTGATACGCTGGGCGCACTGACCCGGATGCCATTTCTGGAAAGGTTCGACGCATGCGTTTCGTTACAGGATGGGCGGCTTTGCTTCTGACCGTGGGACTCACCCCGGCGGCGGACGGTTACCAACTCGGCCCGAACTCCCAGTACAAAGACGGGGTTCCGAAAGGCACCATTACGAAATACAGCCTGAACGATAGCACCATCTTCCCCGGCACGACGCGAGATTACTGGGTGTACATTCCGGCCCAATACGACGGAAAGTCCGCGGCGGCACTCATGGTCTTTCAAGATGGAAACGGTTATCAGAACCCCACGGGGGGTTTCCGTGTCCCGGTCGTCTGCGACAATCTCATCCATCAGAAGAAGATGCCGGTCACGATTGGCGTGTTCGTCAATCCCGGCGTGTTTCCTTCCCAGGGGAAAGGAAAACCCCGCTCGAACCGGAGTTTTGAGTACGACACCCTCTCCGACCAGTACGCCAAGTTTTTAGAAGTCGATCTGTTGCCGCGGGTCGAGAAAACCGCCGCGGTGAAACTCAGCCGTGATCCCGCCCAGCGGGCCATCGGCGGCATCAGCAGTGGTGGAATTTGTGCCTTCACCGTGGCTTGGGAACGGCCAGACCTGTTCGGCAAAGTCCTCAGCCACGTCGGCAGTTTCACGAACATTCGTGGTGGCGATGCCTACCCCGGCATCATCCGCAAGACCGAGAAGAAGCCGATCCGCGTCTTCCTGCAAGATGGGGCCAACGACCTCGATAACCTGCATGGGCACTGGCCGCTGGCGAATCAGCAGATGGCCGCCGCGTTGAAATTCATGGGCTACGACTATCAGTTTGCCTTCGGCGACGGTGGCCACAATGGCCGTCACGGTGGCGCGATCCTTCCCGAGAGCCTCATCTGGCTGTGGCGGAAATAACGGTTTCGGGTTTCAGAGTTTCAGGTTTGAGGAACAGAAATCAGAACAAGCGTTTCCAGAATCTGACAATTGCTCGGAGAGGTATCATGAAACCGTGGTGGGTCGGAGTGGTGCTGCTATTGCCGGGACTGGCCGGGATGGCGGTCGGGCAAGACATGCCATTGTCGCAGTTTGTTCAGGACGGTGAAACCTGGAAAACAGCACAAGCGGCGAGTGAAAAGCCAACAATTCCCAAACCGAGAATCACGATTCCGGGGTTAGGCTCCGCAACAACTTCGGTGGCCTCACCGGATGGCGGCACCGTGTTCGCGGGAGTGGCAACGGGACGGCACATCTGGGCTTTGTGCGCCAACGAGAAAGGGGAACTGCAAAACCCCGCTCCGTACTGCCCCCTGCGGTTGAAGAAAGGAGCGACAGCATTGGCCGTATCCGCAATGGTGGTCGATTCCGCCGGACGCATCTACGCCGCGACACCGGAGAACATTCAGGTCTTCGACCCCACTGGCCGGCTGTCCGGCGTGTTGATGCTGCCCAAGCCGGGCACCCCGGCTGCCCTCGGTTGGGAAGGTGAGAATCGGCAGACGCTCGTGGTCTGGATTCACGATCAGAAATTCACACGACTTATGAAGGCGACGGGGTTACCGAAGCCGTGACGCTCTTGCCGCGCCGCAGGAAAACGATCCAAGCCCAGATGGCCAGCACCAGCAGCGACAACCCGCCACAAGCGGCAATAATCCAGGAAGCAATGGGATTGCCGAACCCAGCGGGATCCCGTCGCAGCATTTCTCCCGTGGTCGCATCGAAAGTGATCCGCTGAGCATCTTGCGTCATCACGACGAAGCGCATCGTTTCATCGTTCAACGCCGCCCCGGCAGCCCAAAGCACATGCTCTGGGGTGTGTTCCAACCGATTCGGTTCCTGAATGAGTTGATCGACGGTGTACCGTTTCCGTAACTGGCCTTGGACGTAGAAGCTGACCGCTGGCCCGTGGAGCTGCGCTTGGGACTTCTCTTCGGGCAATCGTCTCGGGGAAACATACTCTTTCGTCTTCCACCAGTCGCCTTCGATCAGGGCCATGTGAACGCCATCGGTGGAGGCGAACGCATTAGCGGAGGGAACATACGGGGCATCGGTGGTCCAGACAGCTAGCCCCCCCGCCGCTGGGTACAGCCCGGACGCGGGGTACTTCGCCCGCAGGTCGGCCAGCAGTTTGGCATCGCCCGGAGCAGCCGCCTGATCGACTTCCAACGGGCCGAGCATGACGAAGATGTAATCCTTCCCGATCGCCTCAGCGTAGCTCAGTGGCCGAGGAAAATCTTTCGCGCTCACCGTGATGGTGCTGAGAAAGAGAGCAATGACAATAGCAAGGGTGCGTTTCATGATGTTATTCTACTGCGTGGTTCCGGTATTAGCTAAGGCGATGATGATATGCCAGGATGCTCACACTGCATCGAACAGTGAACAAGTCTGCGTACTCTGCTCCGAACCGAAGAGTGACTGAAATTGAACAGATGATCCTTCTTCGGCGGCAAGTTTTCGCAAATCCAAACGGCGTAACAAATCCGCAGTAATCGGGCGCTTGGCATCCCAAAATACTAGCGATTCATAGAACGCCCGAGCATGATCTGCATTAAGTATTGATGCAATATACTCAGCCTGTGGCTGTGTCTGAAATGGCAAAAAATAACTTGTATCATCAAACACAACAGGTTTTGCATCAATCGGACCGATCACTTGAAATGACAATTTTTTGTAGAAGCCACTGATGGCAACTTTCCAGGGCGCAAATGAATAATCTCCCACCCCGAACACAGAGAACGGTGGGCGATTTCGGTAGATCACACTGGCACGTTTTTCCAGATGCTCCGCATACTGATTCAAGTAGGCCCAAGTCCGAGGTGCTCGTTGTGCAATGATCGATGTACTCTCACCAATCGTTCGCTGCGGTACGAGCATCCATCGGGCATTACCCACGACTCCATTGGCAACGTGGGAGCTTTTCATCATCGGGAAAAGATAGGTATCTTCTAGCTCAACAGTCTGATTCATGCCGTTACGATACTGGACTCCATCTCGTATCAGTTCCATAACTTTTGAACAATCGTGTTTGATGCCCGAACGCCATTTCAAAGCACATTCACCCTGAAGATGCCGAAATCTGCGATATGTCGACACATCAGAAAGTATTATCCCTTCCTCGATACCAATAATTGTTTCGAGTTCTGCATCATTAAGATTTGAATAGAGTTTTGCTTCCAGATCCCAAGATCCCGGTCGAAAATGGATTACCAGTAGTACGGCATCGACATGAGCATCAAAATGGGTGTCACACTCAATACGATACATTGCTGATTTTTCAATTTGAATGCCATGCTTCCAAGCATGAAACAAGGTTTTCCGCGCCACAGAGGATTTGCACAACATGGCAAGTGCACCGTGCCGCCCATTCAAAGCCTCTAGCAAACGGATCAACATCCATTCCGAAATATCGAAGTTGGATTTACCAGTAATGGCATCCAGCCCACTACGATTTTGAAAATTGGATTTCGTGGGCAAATTCTGACTACAGAGCTTGCTCAGATGAGCATTGGTGACCCAGGGTAAATTCCCCAATACCAAAACTGGTTCCGGCAACTCCGTGACAACTTGATTCCAGTCTGTGATAAAGAAATCAGCCACGACGACTCGCGTTTTTGTAGCAGCCTTTAACCCCTGTAGCTGAGATTCCAAAACTTTGACATAGTCCGAGTGGATTTCCGCTCCAAGAATCTGTTGGAGTGTTCGAAATTGTTTCATCCCGGCGAAAATAAACGAACCCAATCCACACGTCGGTTCCAACAATGAGGCAGGCCGTAATCCGATTTTCTCCAATAAGTTGCACACATCGGTAGCCAAACCCAATGGGGTCTGAAAATCGCCGTACTCTTTTTTCTTGCTCATAACGGAAAATGCCATTCCATCATCAGATGATTGTATCGCACGACTGAAGACTAGCGAAGCTTCAGTATCCCATCGATCTTGCCCGCCTGTTCAATAACTCGACTGTATTGCAGTCGCCATTGCAACGCATTGGAGATAGTCAAGTAACCCTGCTCACATGGAGATCGCAATAGTTCTTCCGCGATTGTACTAGCCTCAATATCATCCACTGGCAAATTCTTATCTCGCATAAGTCCAATTAAATCTTCAGCATTACACCCCGCATCAAGATGTTGACGAATGAGTCTTGTCATGGTGTAATCCGCGGTACGTGATCGATCCACGAATACAGTATGCATAAAATTCAGATGAGCCGTTGCGGTCGTGGGGTGGTCGGTTTTCTCGTATACGAAAATGAGAACCGAATACCCCAAGCCATATATCTTCTGACGCGCCGATTTAAACGGGCATGACGATTGCGGCTGCCGGATGTCCGTCGCCTTGATGTCTACCTGTAAACTGGGAAAGTCAATCCCTGCCGCAGCATTACCCGATTCGAAGCTATACCGTGCTTCCAGATATGCTCGAAGTTTTTGTTCGATATAGGTTCCGATCGCTTTGCCATTGTTGACACCGTATAATGTTGATTCCGAATGTGCCGACTCAATCTGAGCAAATGTTGCGGCTTCTTGGCACAACTGAACAATGGTCAATTTGGTTTTGTTCATCTGACTACCGCCGCAAGCGAATCGGTCGATTCCAACTCGGATTCCAGCCACTAAAATTTAGTTTCCAACAATCTCCACGCCGGTGGGGCCATCTTGAATGCGGCCAATGTCCCAGCAGGCGATGCCTTGGCTGTGGAGCTGCTCCCGGATCATGGACTCCGCGGCGGGCGCACAGACAACGACGAAGCCGATGCCGCCGTTGAAGACACGATCCATCTCGGCTTGGGCGACGTTCCCCAGCCATTGCATCCAACGGAACACCGCGGGCACGGACCAGGAACCCCGATTCAACACCGCACGCTTGCCCTCCGGCAAAATCCGAGCGACGTTGTCGATCAGGCCGCCGCCGGTGATGTTGGCCAAGCCGCGAATCATGGGTTCCGAGGTGCCGAACGACTCAGCCGCTTTCTCCAAAATGTGCCGAATCGGTTTGACATAGATACGGGTCGGTTCCAATAGTGCCTCGCCGACCGTGCCCCCGAGTTCGGGCACCGGAAGGGAAACATCGAGCTGGGCGGTGTCGAAGACGATCTTCCGCACCAGACTGTAGCCGTTGGAATGCACCCCGCTGGAGGCCAGCCCGATCACGACATCGCCAGTCTGAATGGTCCGACCGTCGATGATCCGCTCTTTCTCGACCACGCCGGTACAGAACCCGGCCATGTCGAAATCCCCCATCGCGTAGAAGTCCGGCAAAATTGCGGTTTCCCCGCCGACGAGCGAGCATTGCGCCTCCAGGCAGCCATCGCTGATCCCTTTTACGAGTGCCTGCGTGAGTGTGGGATCGTCCGTGGGCATGGCCAGATAATCGAGGAACAGCAACGGTTCGCCGCCCGTGCAGATCAAATCGTTCACGGACATCGCCACCAAGTCGATCCCGACGGTGTCGAACTTTCCCATCATGCGGGCAATTTTGAGTTTCGAGCCGACCCCGTCCGTGCAGGAGACGAGTACGGGATGCTGATATTTGCGGCGACCGAGTAAGGCGTGCGGGTCGAGGTCAAAGAGGCTGGCGAAGCCCCCGGCTCCTTTGCCGCCCTTGCGACCAGGAAACGGCGGCGGCAGAACGCGGGCTTTGTCCTGCGTGCGTTCCAGCATCGGTTGGATGCCGGACATGGTCTCGGCGTATTTCTCCAGGTCGAGCCCGGCATCAGCATAGGTCAGCGGCTTCGTCATCGCGGTAATCTCAGCCCAGGGGACAGTATTGTCTTATGGTTTGAACAGAAGTCCGGCGATCAGGACTGGGAGCGTCTTGACAAGTAATGAACATGGCGTGAGAATCATCGAAAGTTGGTGCAACTTCATTGGAATTGGACCACATTTCCCAGGAACATCACACATGAAGCCGTTTTTCCGTCGGTGACTCACGCAATCGAACCACCATCGTAGTCAGGCACCCCAAATGGTTACCAAGTCTGATGAAAGATCGGGTTATCCCACAGTTGAGCAGTTATTGTTCCAATATCCCATACTTTGAGTATCACCATGCAAGCGGGATTCGCATACGTCGCCTTGATGATTGCACACGCTCCTCCAGTCGATGCGGTACTCAATGTCGAAAGAGGCGTTGCCGCACTATATGGTGATACGAGCTACACAGAGATGGAGAAGCGGGTATCATTGTGGCGGAATTCGAGCGATCTTTACCGGAAAGAAATTCTTCAGAGTCTTGCCCGTGCCCTCAACGATCGTGCAGAACTCCGACTCGACGACGCTGAGAGAGTGTTGATCCCGTTTCGAGAGACAGGAAATGGCGATGCGCACTATGAGTATTATCCGACCCAAGATGTACTGATGAAATGCGGTAGAGCCGCATGGGCGATCGGTCTGATACTGTCCGTTCCCCAACATATGCCAATATTACACCATCAATTAACGCCTGCTGAACACTCCAAGCGAGCGAACGCGATTCGTATTTACATTTCTACCTCAGAAGAAATCTCTAGATTCTTTGACAAAACAGATTACCAGCAGGTCGCTGATATTCTGAAACAGTGGAGCAAACTGCCGTCATCTCAAATCGACAAAGTGCTGTATTTATTAGCTGCCAAGCTACACGATTCATCACACACGGCATTTACCAATAACACTGGTCTACACCTGCCGACTTGCGTCAAGTTCGGCTACAGGAATCAACTGAGCGCCAAGCAATTTCAGAAGGCAAAAGTCGTTCTACACGATCTGTTTGTAGTCCAGGGAAAAGCAGCATGGGCGATTCAGGAATTGATTGGGGTTGAACTACCCGACATCATACGTGACCTACCGGAAAAGGAAATGAAGCAACGGATATTGACGATTGAGAAGTATATTCTCCCTGCATATCTCGCCGGCACAAATCGCCAAGTGTTAAGATGAAGATTCACCCTGACACAAACTCACTTCACCGACACCTTGGATGTAACATCCATCATTCAGGCTATATCCATCCCGAGTTTTGCTTGGCAATCCCGACAGTTGCCCCGATAATGGTAGCGCTCTCCTACCTGTTTCGGGGTCTTTCTCATGCTGCTACCGGATCGTCGTGAATTTCTGGCCACCAGCGCGGCTCTGCTGCCGATGGCGGCACTCGCCGCGGATACGTCCCGCGCTGCGGATCTGGCCATCGCCCCTTTCCGATTCGATGTCACCCCGCCGATGGGCCATCCCCTCTGCGGCGGTTGGATCAAGCCGGTTGTCGCCGTCGATGATCCACTCGAAGCGATCGGCTTCGTGCTCACCGGAGCCGGGAAGCCGATCGTGCTCTGTGCGGTCGACTGGACCGGCTTGCTGAACGAAGCCCATGTTGCCTGGCGTACCGCACTCGCCGAAGCCGCTGGAACCACGCCGGATCGCGTCGCGGTGCAGTGCGTCCACCAGCACAACGCCCCGTTCGCCTGCCTGGACGCGGAACGCATGGTGTTGAAACAAGGCGATCTGCCGCACATCGTCGAACTCGATTTCTACCGCACTTGCCTGGATCGAGGCCGAAAAGCCGTCGCGGCAGGATTGAAGAAAACTCGACGGGTCACGCATGTCGCCAGCGGTCAGGCCCGCGTGGACAAAGTGGCCTCGAATCGGCGGATCAAACGCGATGCCAGCGGGAAGGTCATCGCCTCTCGGGCGAGTGCCACGAAGAGCCCCGAATTACGCGCGCTGCCCGAAGGAACGATTGATCCGAACCTTCGCACGGTTGCCTTCTTCGACAAAGACACGAAAATCGCCGCTTGCCATTACTACGCCACCCACCCGATGAGCTACTATGGCGATGGCCGCGTCAGCAGCGATTTCGTCGGACTCGCGCGGAAACAGCGCCAGCAGGAAGAACCGGACTGCACGCACATCTACTTCACCGGCTGCTCCGGTAACGTGACCGCTGGGAAGTACAACGATGGCTCCCACGAACAACGGCCGATCCTCGCCGGACGGATGCACGATGCCATCGTCGCCGCGGACAAATCATTGAAGCGGGAAACCATCGGCGCGGTCACATGGAAGACTCAGGAAGTGCTGCCCCCGCCGCGTGGCGGCCAGTACACCGAAGCCGCCCTGAAGGCGCAGATTGAAGATAAGAAACGCCCCGTCGTCGGCCGGAATCGGGTCGCTTACGAATGGGCGTACATTCGCCGGGCAGAAGCGAAGACCCCGCCGATCGTACTGAGTTCCTTGCAGATCAACGACATTGCCATCCTGCACCTGCCCGCGGAATCGTTCGTGGAATATCAGCTACGGGCGCAGAAACTGGCCCCGAGCCGGTTCGTCGCCACGGCGGCGTATGGTGATGGTGGACCGTGGTACATCCCCACCGCTGAAGAGTATCAAAATGGCGGCTACGAAGTCAGCGTGGCATTCTGCGCCCCGGACATTGACCAGCAGCTGACCCAGGGCATGACGAAGTTGTTGAAGGGATGATGTCCCGAAGATTGCTGGACAACCGAGAGGTGTTTATCAAGAAACCGGGGGTGTTTGGGCCTCGGTTTCGATTCCGCTTTGAGCCATCCAGGCCGCTTTGCGTTTCTCCAACTCGGCGAGAACCTCGGTCAGGCTGCGGGTGTTGAACAGATCCGCTTGCGTCAACCAACCTCGCCGCGCGACCATGACACCGAACGGAACCAGTGCCAGATCCTCCGGGCTGTGCGCATCCGGGTTGATGACGAGCGGGATTCCGAGTTCCTTGGCCCGCTTCACATGCAACCAGTCGAGATCGAGCCGGCTCGGCTGGGCGTTGATTTCGATCATCTTGCCATGCTCAGCGGCCGTTTGCAGCACCCGTTCCAGGTTGAGCTTGTACCCTTCCCGCCGCAGTAAGAGTCGGCCCGTCGCATGACCCAGCATCGTCACGGCGGGGTGCGCCAACGCCTTGCAAATCCGAGTCGTCTGCTCCTCCTCGGACAAGGTAAAATGGGAATGCACACTGGCCACGACGTAATCGAACCCCGCCAATAACTGATCCGGGTAGTCCAGCGAACCATCCTGCAGAATGTCGCACTCGGTTCCTTTCAGAATGCGAATGCCGGTGAGTCGACTATTCCACTCGTCGATTTCGGCCCATTGCTGCCGGACCCGTTTCGCATTCAGACCGTTGGCGACGGTCAGAGATTGCGAGTGATCGCCCACGCCAAAGTATTCGTAGCCCAGTGCCTGAGCCGCACGGGCCATTTCTTTCAGTGTCGCGGTGCCATCGGATGCCGTGGTGTGATTGTGAAAGACACCGCGAATATCACCCGGTTCGAGTAGCTTCGGAACGGCTCGGGCCGCCATCACGTCGATCTCGCCGGTGTCTTCCCGCATTTCGGGGGGCACCCATTCCAGATCGAGCGCCCCGTAAATGTCGGCTTCCGTGCGTAGGTTCCCCGGCGCGTTGTCCCCGCTGAGGGCGTACTCGTTGAGCGACCAGCCGCGTTCGTTCGCCCGTTGCCGCAGTCGGACGTTGTGTTCCTTGCTGCCGGTGAAATGCAGCATCGCCACGGGGAATTGTTCTTCCGTGACCACTCGCAAATCCGCACTCATGACGACCCGTTCCAGACCCACCATGAGAGCCGCGACGATGGATGATTTCGTCGTGCCGTGCCCGGTGACTTGGATGACTTGGGGCAACTTCACGAATGCATCCATCACCGGGCCGGGGTCAGCGCTGCTGGCGACGATGTCGATGTCTTTGACCGTTTCTCGACGACGCCGCAGGCTGCCGCAAAGCTCGGCACGAATGACACCGGGAAAGGCTCGCACCCGTGCGAGCAAGGCTTCCCCCAACGGCAACGCCTCGTCGATCCGCACCCGATTGCCGACCGTTCCGAGGAACCGAATGCCTTCCAAAATGCGTTCCTGGCTTTTGGCTCCGAACCCTTTGAGTTCCGCGACCTGACCGGCCAGGCACGCCGCTTCGAGTTTCTCCAGCGAGTCGATTTGCAGATCCTTTTGCAGCTGGATGATTTTTTTCGGCCCCAGCCCCGGCACGCGGAGCATCGCAATCAGCCCCGGTGGCACGCTCGCCCGCAGTTGTTCCAGGTACGGAAGCCGGCCAGTCGTGACCAGAATTGTGATCTTGTCTCGCAGGGCCACGCCGATACCGCGAATCTCGCCGAGCTTCCCGCCACGCACGACCGCGTTCAGATCGCCAGTGAATTGCGAGATCGTCCGAGCCGCATTGGTGTAGGCCCGCGTACGGAAGTCATTCTCCCCGCTCAGGGCCAAAAGTGTTCCAATTTCTTCCAGCGCGGCAGCAACATCATTCTGAGTCATGGAGCGGCTCCGGGGAGACAAGCTGAGAATGGTAGAGTCAGTGTAGTTAAAGGAAAAAGTCAAAAGGAAAAAGGGGAAAGGAACAGCCAAGAGAAGCACAATACGAATGGGATGCCATCAGTACAGACTCAGGCTTCATCCCCACACTCACCCTGGGTTCCACCTGAATTTCCGAGCCGGGGACGATAGTCCCCGGTTTCTGCCCACACACCCTGCACGCACACACGCAAACAACCGGGGACTATCATCCCCGGTTCCGTAAGATGCCTCCCGATCAGTCCCCGGTTTCTGCCCACACACCCTGCACGCACACACGCAAACAACCGGGGACTGTCGCCCCCGGTTCAGCTACATAACGTGGCTGTCTGCCTTTTTCCTTATCATTTAGGCTACCAGTCGCAATCCAACGGGTTGCTTGTAGCGGGGCGTGTGCAGCACGATTTCCAGGCCGTTGACGATGCGATCGCCACCCCGGCCGTCGATCAGGTTCCGGGCACAGCGGGTCATGCCGAGCCGTTCCATCGGGTCATCCAGGACCAGGGCCACGGCTTCATGCAGTTGCTCAAAACTCACTTCCTCCGCGGCTCCTAAGAAAGTGGCGACCCCTTCATCATCCATCCGCTTCGCGTTCAGCAGGTGCGCGGGTTTCGACGGTAGCAGCAGTTGCGGAATACCGACGCAGCAGAGTTCAAGTGCCCAACTGTCGCCACTGGTCAAAGCCATGTGCGCTCGGATGAGCCGAGTCATAATCTCTTTCGGCTCCGTGATCACTTCGCAACGGCCCTTGCTCGCGGCGGCGAATTCTTTCAGTTCGTGATACCGAGGATGATGCGTCCGCACGGCCACGCTCACCTTGTCGACCTTCGGCATTTCTAGCAGTTGCTCTGTGCGGGTGAAGGTTTGATCGGCGTTGTCGTCATCTCCGAACGCCACCAACGCTCGGAACGGGCCGGGCTGCTCGGTGGCCCGGATCGTGCGTTGCCGTCGGAAGATGCCCCGCACCAGGGCGAACTTGCGACCCAACAGGAGTTGCGTTCCCCGTTCGGCATGGAAGGCTTTGCGGCCCGGTGCCAGCAATGGATTGGCCACGATGGCGGCAGGATACTGCTCCGCTCCGGTGGAATCGAAGACGAGAACCGCGGCCCCCGTCCCGGATAGTCGTTCCACATATTCCGGTGTCACGTTCGGGCTATTCACAATCACGGCGGCGGCGTTGAGTCGACGAACTTCCCGTAGCGTGGCTTCGAGATCCCCACTGCCGCCCACCATCGACTCCGCGGGCACCCATTCATTGTTCGCTCGGTGGACCACCTGAGCGAGGGAAAGCGGTTCGAGGTAGCTGAAGAAGTGCGTCCCCCGGCGGCGGCGTTGCAGAGCCGCGGCCAACGAAAGACACTGATAAAACGATTCCCAGCCTTGTTCCGGGGTGGCATCACAACGAAACAGAATCGGGCCGCGCTTCACTTCCATGCGAGCGTCCTTCACAAAACCAGGTTGTGCGGGGGCGGCGGTCCCCTATGCCAACACGGAGCGTCTGCCAGTCCCGGCGCGTTGGCCCGGAGCGCACGACCCCACATGAAGACACGGGTGCCGACCCGTTGCTGACTAAACCATGCCGGTTGGTGTGAAGGCCGAGCCCGCCGAGAAGGAACGATGACCGTAGCCATCGCATGTGGCGGGACCGTAATTCGACACCTCTTCTCCGGTGGGGTCGTTCCGAAGACCCCGTTGCTGAAGGTCGCGGGTTCCGGCCGCGAAGCACTTCAGGCCGGTCGACGGTTCCGAGGCGTCGACCTGACGGGGCGGATGGTAATCCGAAATTTTCCTCTTCGACAAGGCCATAATTCTGAGCCTGACGAATAGTGAATTTCTTCCGATTAGGCCGATTGTTCCACGTAGAACAGCCGGGAAATCGAAGCCGCCTTGATGCCGCCAAGGGGCGAGAGCGGGCGGCCCATGCCCGCCGAAAAGTCCGCATTCCGCAACCCGGAAGAGATGCTATGAGAGGCTCGAACGGAATCGCCACGGCGACGGGTTCGGTGCCCCTTTCGACAACCGTAATCCGAACGCCGTACTCGGTGGAAAGAGGATGACATGGAAGCCACAAAAGCCCGACTCGGACGAGGACTCGACGCACTCATCAGCGGTGGAAACGACCCGATTCCCACGGGTGCCGCCCAACTCGCCATCACCCAGATTCAACACAACCCCTACCAGCCGCGGAAGCAATTCGACGAAGAGGAACTGCTCCAGCTGGCCGAAAGCATCAAGGAACACGGCATCCTGCAACCACTCGTGGTCCGGGCGAACGGCGAACAGTTCCAGCTCATCGCCGGGGAACGCCGACTCAAGGCGGCCCAACTCGCGGGGCTGACCCAGGTGCCGGTTCACCTCGTCGAGTTCAACGACCAACAGGTTTTCGAGGCCGCCCTGGCGGAAAACATCCAGCGAGCGGACCTGAACCCCATCGAAAAAGCCCAGGGATTCAAGGATTACCTGGACCGCTTCCAGATGAGCCAGGAACAACTCGCGGCGAAACTCGGCATCGACCGCACCAGCGTCTCGAACCTCTTGGGGTTGCTGAATCTGGTGCCGGAGGTGCAATCCGCCGTGCGGCTCGGGCAGATCAGCCTCGGCCATGCGAAGGTACTCAAGGGAATCACCGACGCGGCCCGGCAAACGTCCCTTTGCAAGCAAGTCGTGCTGCAAAGCCTCTCGGTGCGGGCACTGGAAGCCCTCATCAAGGAACAAGACGCGGCCCCCGTGGAAGCCGTGGTCAGCGAGAAAACGCCGAGCGAGAAATTCGAGAAAACCGCCCACGTCACCGGGATCGAGAACGAACTGCGGCAAAAACTCGCTGTCCGAGTCGAGATCAAAGTGAAGGCCCAGGACCGCGGCCAGATCGTCCTGGGTTTTGACTCCAACGATGACTTTGAACGCCTCGTGGCGGCCCTGCAAGGGTAAGCGCTTCCGCACAATGCAAAATCTCTCACCCGCCCATCCGAATCACCGGATGGGCGGTTTGCGTTTCGGGCGAGTTGCGGTCGATGGGCCGAGTCCGTAGCGTGATGCCACAAGGAGACTCACTCGATGCGACTCAATCACCTTCCCCTTCTCGCGGGGTTTCTCGTTGCTCCGATCGGATTGTTCTTCATCACCGACAGCCAGGCCGGGCCGAAAGAGAAACACCGCCTCCACGAAAAGCTGGAACGCCACACCTCCGAGGATGGCCGTTTTCGTGTGCTGATGCCGGATGACGATGATGACGAGGATGCCACTTTGGCCACCGCCATCGGCCCGGTACGCGTCAACACGCTGCGGGGTGATGTGAGCCGACAACTTTGCCTCTCCGTGTCGTACAGCGACTTTCCCGATGCCTTTACGAATGTGGCCAAAGCCAAGCTGTACGATGGCCTGCGGGATGCCTTGAAGGGGGTCGATGGCCAGATCGACAGCGAGAAGGATTTCACTCTCGGAACCGATGCCACACTCGGGCGGGAGTTCGATGTCTTGACTGGGCGGAATCAGATCCGTTGCCGGGTCGTGCTGGTGGGCAAACGGCTCTATCAGATCATGGCCACGGGCGAGCGCGACTTTGTTCGCAGTCAGATCGTGGCCGAGTTTTTCGATTCGTTCGAGTTAATCCAACCGTAAATCACACGGAAACCGACACCCACTTGGCCCGGCCCACGGAGAGTCTGTTCCCCGTGGGCCGGGTTGTTGATGGCTTTCACTTCAAGGTTTTCGGCAGCGTGTACTCGCAATCCTTCGGCAGCGGCACATGCAGGAAATGGGCGGCGATCGTGGCCCCGTGCTGCGGCGTGACGGCTTCCGTCTTCTTCCCTCCGCGCACCCCTGGCCCATAAGCCAAGAGGGGGACGTGTGTATCGTAGGGGTGCGGCGTACCGTGGCTGGTGCCGCTGCTGCCACCCCAGTACACGTTGTAGGGTTTGCTCACGATCGTGATCTCCCCACTGCGGGCCGGATGGAACGACTTCTTCACCCGCTGATCCATCTCGTCCCAGTTGGCCGGAGTCGGACCCAGGAGCTGCTTACGGGTGTAGACTCGCTCGATGATTTCCTGCTTGCGGAGCCACCCCGCTAAACTCTCCGCGACGGTATCGGCATCCAGTTTCTTCTCGGCCAGCAACCGCGGATTCAAGTAGAAGCAGGGCGGTGACACGGCATCGAACCAGCGATCTTTCTTGCCATCCGTGGTTTTGGCCATGCCGCCGAATGTCTCTTGTAGGTGCTGTTCCGCCCCGGCCGTGAGCGCTTTCATGTCGATCCGTTGGGCTTTCACCCCCCGTGCGGTGGAAACTTCGGGGTTCGGGCAAACCCCATGATCGGCCGTCACCACCACGGCGTACTCCCCTTTGCCGACCTTGGCATCAAGGAAGCGCAGCAGATCGGCGATCAACGCATCGGTTCGCAACGTGACATCAAACACCTCATGGGAATCCGGCCCCCAGGTGTGCCCGATCAGGTCGTTCGAGGAGAAGCTGACGCAGAGCAGGTCGGGTGTGTCGTCCTGGCCGAGCTGTTCCGCGGTCACGCACTGCTTGGCGAAAGCGAGCAGCACTTCGCTGCCGAAGGGCGAGTTGGCCAGGGCACGGTAGTAGCCGGAGCCGGGCTTCTTGTCGCCGCCGTTCATCGGGTGCGGGAAGGTCTTGCCTTGCTTCGTACCGGATCCTTCCCCGAGCCCATCATCGGGGCCAGCATACTTTTCATAGTCAATGTCACTGCGGAAACGGGTCCAGTCCCGGTCGAAGTACTTTTCCGCCTCCCCGGAAGCGTTGAAATCCGTCACCCATTTTGGCAACGCATCCCGGTAATAGGTCGAGGTCACGAACTGCTGCTCGAACCAGTACGCTCCATCGGCGTGATGCCCGGACGGGAAGATGGCTGAGCGATCCTTCAGCGACAGGCCGAAGACCTTGCCTTTCCCCTGGGTGGCGGTCTTCAAGCTATCCGCGACATTCGGGCTGAGCAGCCGATCCGGGGTGCCGGACGCGCCCGCTTTCTTCCCCGGCGTGGGCGGCACCACGCTGTACTTGGACAGGGTTGAGCAGTTGACCGTGGCCCCTTCCTGGCGATCGTACCAGCTGTTGTTGATGATGCCGTGCGACGCGGCGGAGGTGCCGGTGAGTACCGACGCGTGGCCGTTCCCCGTCGTGGTGGTGGCGTAAGGGTAGTGGCAATTGGCGAACCACGCCCCCTCGGTCATGAGCCGTCGGAAGCCGCCATCCCCGAAGAGGGGTAACCATTTCTGGACGTAATCGCCGCGCATCTGGTCGAACATCAGCACGACCATCAACCGCACGGGCTTCGGCTTTTCGGCATTCGGGTCAGGCCGCGCTTGTGCGGAGGAGGGGCTGGCTAATATGCTGGCATCCGGCGGCGTGCGAAAACAGGCGGGCAGGGCGACCATCGCCACCAGGGCGCAGGCCGTGAACAGCAGACGAGGCATCAGAAAAACTCCGGGGGTCCATCTGAGGGAATCCCCATAATCTAGTCGTTGCAACTTCAACTGGGAAACAGGAACCCGGCGGAAGGTGATTTTTTCATGACCGGACGGTCTGAAGCGGAAAACGTGCCGATGCGAACGATCATGTCCTGCGGTGTACTCCTCTTCCGGCGCGAACCGGAGTTGTCGTACCTATTGCTGACCCACCCCCGCGGGTTCGACCTGCCGAAAGGCCACCGCGACCCAGGGGAAACCGAGCAGATGTGCGCGCTGCGGGAACTCGTCGAGGAAACCGGGCTCCCGGCCGAAGCGGTGACGCTGGACCCCCGATTTCAATTCCAATCCTGCTACTACCCCCGCTACCGGAGGCTCGGCGGGGAAGTGGTGCAGAAGACCGTTACCATCTTCCTCGGCTGGCTGAATCAGGATGCGCCGATTGTCGTTTCCGAACACACGGGCCATGAATGGGTCGCCTGGCCGCCCCCCCGGCAGTACGGTAACGGCACCATCGACGGCGCGCTCGACGAAGCGGGCCGCTTGTTCGCCGACCAGGAATAATCCGTGATGCTGCCTGCTCTGTTCGCGCTGACATTGTTCTTGTCCGCGTGTCTCGTGTTCGTGGTGCAGCCGGTAGCCGGGAAAGAACTGCTTCCGCTCGCGGGAGGCACCCCAGCCGTCTGGACCACCTGCCTCCTCTTCTTCCAAGCCGTCCTCCTGGTGGGCTACGGCTACGCCGACCGCCTCACCCGGTTGCCGCCACACCGACAGGTCCGCTGGCATCTTCTGCTGGGGGGCTTGGCCCTGACGCTCGTGCTGACCATTCGACCCAACCCCGACTGGATCCCCGTTGCCAGCGATTATCCGATCTTCGGCCTGATCGCGTTTTTGACGGTCTGGATCGGGATGCCGTTCTTCTTCCTCTCGGCGACGGCTCCGTTGCTGCAACGCTGGTTCACCACGACGGGGCACCGTTCCGGGAGCGATCCGTACTTCCTCTACGCGGCCAGCAACGCGGGTAGCCTCATCGGGCTGCTGGGCTATCCGTTCGTGATCGAGCCGCTGTTGACGTTGCCGGATCAGTTCACGGATTGGCTGATCGGATACGCCGGGTTACTGCTGCTGATGACCGCCTGTGCCGCCACGATCCGCACCACCGCGAGCCACCAGGAATCCCAACCTGCACCTCCAACCCCTCTCTCAGACCGAGACAGCGCGAAGGAAGATTCCGATAGCGGCCCGACTACTCACGTCCTCGTTCCCACCGTACCTCCCTCCGAGGGTCCGCCGACCGAGGCACCGCCGAGCCGCTGGCAACTCGGGAAATGGGTGGCGTTGGCGGCGTTGCCTTCCAGCTTCCTGATGTCAGCGACCACGCACTTAACCACGGACATCGCGCCGGTGCCCTTGCTGTGGGTGGTGCCGTTGGCGCTGTACCTGCTGAGCTTCATCATCGTCTTTGCCCGCTGGCCCGACCGGGCACGGCTCGTCATCGGGCGAACGGTGCCGATGTTGATTCTCTTCCTCACGGTCGCACTGCTGACCCGCGCGACGGAACCGCTGCTGATCGTGGCGGGGATTCATCTGTTCGCGTTGCTGGGTGTGTCGCTGCTCTGTCATGGTGAACTGGCCGCCGATCGACCGGCACCGCGGTTCCTGACGACGTTTTACCTGGCTCTGTCCGTGGGCGGCGTGGTGGGCGGGTTGGTGAATGCGCTCCTGGCTCCGATTCTGTTTGCCCGGTTGGGGCTGCTGGAATACCCGCTGGCGATCGTGTTGATCGGGTTGATACGCCCGGAAATCGGAAAAGGCTTGGTGCCGCTCCGATTCTCGCGGCGAGATGGTGTTTGGCTGCTCGTGTTCGTGGGGCTGGTGGCTGGGTTGGTCTGGCAGATTCCCGAGTGGGTTTCGCTTCCCCGGATGACGAATGCCCCTGAGCAACTGATCGTCCGGCTACTGCGTTCCGGGTTGATGTTCGGCCTGCCTGCGGTGGTGGCGTTCGCACTGGTGCGGAATCCCGCCCGGTTCGCGGTTTGTTTGTTGGTGCTGTTCCTCGCGGGATTCTGCGACACCGGCCCACATGGGGAAACCTTGCTCACCAGCCGGAACTTTTTCGGCACGCTGCGGGTGGTCCATTCGTCCGATGGCCGATTCGTGCAACTGGTCCACGGCACAACGACCCACGGCCAACAACCCGTCGATACGCACGGCCCCCCGCCGCCGAGTACCTATTACTCCCCCACCGGACCAGCCGGGCGACTGCTGACGCACCTGCCCCCGGCACGGCGGCAACGGGTCGCGCTGGTCGGCCTGGGTGTCGGCGCGCTCGCGGCGTATGCCGAGCCGGGCGAACACTGGACCTACTATGAAATCGACCCCGCCGTTGTCCGCATCGCGCGGGACTCCGGGTACTTCACCTTCCTGCACGAAGCCCGCGGCACCGTGGACATCATCCTAGGCGATGCCCGCCGGCAACTGGCCCTGGCCCCGGATGGTCGCTTCGATTTGATCGTGCTGGATGCCTTCTCTTCTGATGCGATTCCCGTTCACCTGCTGACCCAGGAAGCGTTCGCGCTGTACTCACGCAAACTCGCCCCGCACGGGGTACTCGCTTTTCATCTCTCGAACCGTTATCTTGATTTACCGCCGCTCGTGGCCCGACTCGCCGCGAACGCGGAACCGCCGTTCTCGCTCTGGCTCGATGATGATTTCGTTTCCGATCGGGAACGCGCAGAGGGGAAATATCCGTCGACCTGGGTCGTGCTGGCCCGTGACCCGCGTGACCTCGGCCCGGTGGCCGCCGACCGGCGCTGGCAACGACTCCGTGCCACGGCTGGCCCCATCTGGACGGATACATTCTCCAACTTGTTGAGCGTTTGGAAAGTGCCCAATCCGTAACCGCCAACCGAGAGAATCGCCATGGCCGACTGGAAACGCCTCGCCGCTCAAATTGCCTTGATCGACGGTGCCGTGGATGCTCAAAAAGCCGCCATCATCCGTGCGGCTCTCTCCACCAGCAACACCACCCCCCGCGAAGAAGCCGAGTTCCTGATCGCCGTGCGTCGCGCCGCCGATGCCGCCCGCACCGCGCCGGAATTCCATCAACTCGTGTTCGAGGTCGTGCAGCACGCCATCCTCCGCGATGGGGAAATCTCGCCCGCCGAGACACGCTGGCTCATCGACTTCGTGTTCGCGGATGGCGTTCTCGACGAACACGAGCAAGAGTTCCTGATGAACCTGCACCGGGCCGCGGTCGTCACTTGCCCGGAGTTCGATGCCTTGATCCATGATCAGGTCAGTATCTGACGCGGATTCCGATTTTCCTCGGTGGCGAATCCCTCGACAGAAGCTATGCTAGCCACGCAGTCTGTGCCGAGCGGCACGGGCGGCACCTCGATCGACGAACCCAAATCGACGAACCCAAACGGAGAACGCAACATGGCAGACTGGAAGCGGCTCGCCAAAAACCTGATCCTCGCGGATGGGTACATCGAACGGAAAGAAACCGAGATCATCAAAAAGGAACTGCTCGCCGATGGGGCCATCTCAAAATCGGAAGCCGAGTTTCTCGTGGACTTGCGGAAACACGCGCCGAAAGCGGTGCAGGAATTCCATCAGTTCGTCTTCGATGTGGTGAAGCAAGCGATCCTCGCCGATGGAGAAATCTCCAAGGCCGAAGCCGACTGGCTGAAGAAGTTCTTGTTGGCCGATGGCGTTGTCGATGACGCGGAAAAGCAACTGCTGCACGAACTCAAGGCCGCCGCCAAGAAGACCTCGCCAGAATTCGAGGAGTTGGTGAAAACGCTGGGATAAGTGCGCTCATCAGATTTTCGTTCTCGCCCACCCCTCACGCCCCTGTCTCGGACTCCGGCGTGAGGGTTTTTCGTTCCCCCCCTTCCGACCCAAACCCGACTACCCCGGTAGCCACGTTTTGGGAGTAAACCCTTCGGCATGAAAGCGGTTGGCCCGGAACATCGCAATCGGCTGCGTCGTCTCACCGAATTCCGCAAGATCCGCCAGAATCTCACCGACCACCGGGGCGAACTTGAACCCGTGCCCGGAGAACCCCGCCGCCACGGCCACCTGGGGATGATGTGGGTGCCGATCCAGCACGAAATGCCGATCCGGGGTCATCGTGTACAGGCAGACTTGCTGAGCCGTGCATTCCCCGTTCGCTCCGGGGAGATGCCGTCGGAAGAAGGCGCGAATCGGTTCGACATCGTCTTCATGCGGGTTGCGGTCCACTTGATCCGGGTCGGTCAGTTCGGGGGCTCCGTAATGTCGGGCGGCTTTGTGACCACGCGGGTCAATCATGGGAATCCCGTACACGGGTCCACCGGGCACCTCCGCCAGATAGACCGGAAACTGATCCCGCCGAAACGGTGTCGCCTCCTGCGGGCGGAACCATTGCAGGGTTTGCCGCATGACGGTCAGGGGTACGCCCATTTCATTCAGCCAGCGAGTCGCCCACGGCCCGGCCGTGATGACGAGCCGATCCGCGTGATAGGTGCCGCGTGTCGTGGTGACGCGCACGCCGTGCCCCTCCGGTTCCCAGTGCGTGACTCCTTCTTCTGGGTGAAGTTCCGCCCCCAGCGCCGCCGCCGCTTCGCAGAACGTCCGCACACATTCTTCCACATACAGGAACCCGGCCCGATTCTCGATGATGCCCACCATGTCATCATCCACCCGGAACGGTGGGAATCGCCGCCGAATTTCCGAGGCCAGTAACAGTTCTGCCGGGAGATTGTGCGCCCGCACCGAGGCCCGCACGCCCGCGATCAGCTCCCCGTTCGGGACACCGATATTCAAGCACCCGCACTCGGTGAGCAGATGATGCCCTGTATGCTGTTCCAAGTCGTACCACAAGTCATACGCTCGCCGGAGCAGGGGAACGTAATCGGGGTGTTCGTAGTACGCTTGCCGGATCACCCGCGTATGCCCGTGTGAACTGCCTTGATCATGCCCGAGGGCATACTGTTCGAGGCCGAGTACCCGTTTCCCGCGCCGAGCGAGTTGATAAGCCGTCGCCGACCCCATCGCCCCCAGACCCAGTACGATCACATCAAACGATGCCATGTGTGTCACCGGAACCCCAGGTACCAAGGCGATGATGGCCACACGCCACCACCACTGGGCACCGACGTGTCAGTTCGCCCGGCCAATTCCCGCACAGCGAATGACGACTCAGCGGGAAAAGCCGCCCTGCGAGCTATTTGCTACAATATAGGGTGAGATTCCCCAACCGGGAGAAACGGTATGCCAGAAATCACGCGCCAAATCTTGCGGGACTTTTTGAATGATGCCTTGCCGGATGCGGAACTCACCGCCGTCGAAAAAGCCATCCGGGAACGGCCTGAGCTGCAAACCCTGCTCACGAGTGTCCGCCAGGAAGTCGATCGGGGCGACCATTCCATCAGCTCCGTCTGGCGGGGCGAGAAAGTGAGCTGCCCCAGTCTCGATCAACTCGGAGGATACCTACTCGGTGCGGGTGACCCGGAATTTCACGATTATATCGCATTTCATCTGAACACCATCGGTTGCCCGGAATGCATGGCCAACCTGGAATACCTGGAATCGAAGTCCGCCCTCCCCGAAACCACCACCCGAACGCGGCAAAAACGCATCCTCGATTCCAGCGTCGGTATCCTCCGCAGCGCGACCCGTTCGTGAAACTCCCCCCGATTCAGGAATCCTCCCGTATGTCCGTGTTCGCTGATCGACTCGCGGAAACCGTCCGTGCCACCGGAACCGCCCTCTGCGTCGGGCTCGACCCCCGCTGGGCGATGCTGCCGCATTCCCTCCGAGAACGCCACGCCGACCACGGCCTGGATGGACTCGCCGATGCCTACGCCGAGTTTTGCCTGCGGGTGCTGGATCTGGTCACGCCGGTGGCCCGAGTCATCAAACCGCAAGCCGCGTTCTTTGAACTCGCTGGCCCCGCTGGGATGCGGGCATTGTCGCAGGTACTCGATCGGGCGCGGGAACTGGGGTGCGTCACAATTCTGGACGCGAAACGAGGCGACATCGCCAGCACCGCCACCGCCTATGCTGATGCCGCGTTCGCCGGGGCACCCACCCCATCTGGGACAATCCCAGTCTGGAACGCGGATGCGCTCACGGTGAATCCGTACCTCGGGGAAGATGCCGTCGCACCGTTCGTGCAAGCGGCCCGCTCGGATGATCGTGGGGTGTTCGTGTTGGTCCGCACGAGCAACCCCGGCGGCGGTTTGTTCCAGAATCTGATCTGCGAGGGCCGCCCGCTGTATCGGCATGTCGGAGACGCGGTGGCCCGCTGGAACGCGGAGACACTCGGAACGTGCGGCTTCGGCGCGATCGGGGCAGTGGTCGGCGCGACCCATCCTCGGGAATTGGTCGAGCTGCGAGCGGCGTTGCCGGATGTGTGGTTCCTGGTGCCGGGCTACGGTGCCCAGGGTGGCACGGCGGCGGATGTGCGGGCCGCCTTCCGGTCAGACGGTCTGGGAGCGATCGTGAACAGCAGCCGCGGGATCACCTTCCCCTTCCACCCCGATGATCCCGCCTGGGAAGGGAAGATCATCGTGGCCGCCAAGCTCGCCGCCGAGGAAATGCGGGTGTGATCCACGCACCCGGTGAGGAAAAACAACCGGGGACTCTCGTCCTCGGTTCAGCATGAATGCACATTCCGACAGTCCCCGGTTTTCAGAAGCCTCGGCTCAGCCGCAGCCCGCTCCACAGGCTGGGGCTCCCTCTGGGCGACGAACCGTTGCCGGAAACACGGTGAAGAACGCCGCCCAATCCGGCTGCTGGAACCGCTCCGCAACCGACTCCGGCACAGTCACCCGCATACCGCGTCGATACGTTTGACCGTCTAATTCCACCTGATCGAACGGCCCACGATACAGCACGGTCTGGGTCGCCTCGATGGGGGGGGCAATTGGCTTCCACGCTTCCATCTGCGTTTCCCGCATTTCCACGCCCGCGCGGACGAAGCACGGCTTCGCGTCGAACTTCAACAGCCGCACGGCGGAGAACCCCGCTTCCACGAGTAACCGCAACGGTTCCTGTTCTCGCGGCACAAAGCGGACCACGGCGGCCGGACCGGGGAGCGCGGGAGCTTCTACCGTCTGATCCGAGGTCAGCACATGCACGAACAGCCGCCCGCCGGGTTTCAGCGCCCGTTCGACTTCGTTCATGATGGTCTGCTGCTGCTCGGTCGACAGGGGAAGGTTGAACGTCCCCCGTAGTCGCACTTCGTCTGCGCTGCCGTCCGCGAGAGGGAGGCATTCGGGAAGCAGTTGGTCCATCCGGTGTTCCCAGACGACGGACGCGGATAGGGTTGGTGTGTTCACCAGTACGACATCCTGAGCTTGACCCACACCGCGATGGTCGAGGTCGCCTTCGAAGGTGTACATCTCCCACAATGTGCCATCCGGGTCACGCAGCCAGAATTTCGTCTGCTTGGCGTAGCAGCACTCGACACCTTCTTCCCGCTGGCAGCGGATGCCCGCGGCTTCCAACCGCCGTTGCACCGTGACCAGAGACTGGGGGTCCGGGAGTCGGATGCCCACATGGTTCAACACGCCGCTACTGCCCGGTGCCTGCGGTTCCAGCGAGAGCACCAGTGCGGGTTCCCCTGGCTCGAACTTCGCGTAATCCGGGCGGAGCTTGGCGGGTTCCTGCCCGAACAGGATGCGGAAGAACGCCACGGATCGCGGCAGATCCGCGACGTTTAACGACAGATGAAAGCGGGTTTGCGGTTCAGCGGGCATGGGGCACTCTCCGGGGGGATGCGTCGGGGGGATGCGTCAGGCATAGTAGGTGTCGTGCTTGCCGTACTCGGCATATTTCGCTTTCAGGAACTGGTGGAAATCCTGATAGTGCTGCCCGCGGAGTTCCCCACCATCGGACTGCCGCGTGTAGCTGAAGTACAGCTGACGGCGGGGGCGATCCGAGAGGTTCGGATTGGAGCGATGCGGGGTGAAGCCGCTGAACACCGCCACGTCGCCCGGCTCCAGGATTAACGGCACCGCCTGCGATTCATCCACGGTTTCCGCGGCCAGTTCCCGGTAGGTGCCATCGGTTGGGGTCAGCGGCCCGACCTGATGATAACCGGGATACACCAGCGTACAGCCGTTATCTTCGTCGGCCGGGTCGAGTGGGACCAGCACGCTGAGGAAGCTACGCGGAAATCGTTCCCAGGCGATCCAATCTTGATGGAGGCCGTACCCTTTCGCTCCCGGCATCTTAAAGATGAGCTTGTCCTTGAACAGACACGCAGGCTCCCCGTACAAGGTCGCCAACAACTCGAACAGTCGGGGATCGTGTGCCAGACCGCGACAGACGGGCGACAAGTCGATGATCGGATCGAAAGCGTCAAACTGACATTCCCCCGTGAAGACATTGTCCTGCCAACGGCAGCGGATATTCTGGACGTTCACCAGATGGGCATATTCTTCTCGGACCCGATCCGCATCGTGTGCGGCGGCGGCGATTTCCGGGGTATCGTACAATCCCCGCAGGATCACGAATCCCTCGCGTTCCCACTGAGTTCGCCAAGGTGAAGGTCTGGTCAACTGGGTCATCGGGTAACTCGGGGGTACGGGGTGATACGGGTGAACCACGAGTAGAGAGCCAGGAAGAACGCGGTTCCGGCCAGCCAGGGAAACAGCAGAGCATACTGACCCAGCCGCGATTGCGCTTCCGCGAACAGCAATGGCCCCGCCGCCGAGAAGAGGACCGTCAGCAGTTGCGCGGCCCCCTGAATGCGCCCCAGAGCCGCTGGCCCAAATGCTCGCCGCCAGACGATGAAGAAGCACACCGTGATGACCCCACCCGCCGCCGCGAGCGCCACCACATACGCATAGACCTGCCATTCCACGACCACGCGCGGAAACAGCAACAGCGTGACGGCCAGCAACGCGAGAGCCACCGCGAACAACCGACCCAAGGCGACCCGGCCAGCCAACCACCCGCCGAGCAGATTCGCCACCAACCCGACCGGGATGCCAACGACCGTGGCATTCAAAAAAATGGTTTTAGGAAACCCACGTTCCGCCAGAATCGACTCATTGAACAACGAGGTACCCGCTGCCACCATCCCGTAGAACGCAGTGCCGACCGCGAACACCCAGAACGCCGGTGATGCCAACGCCTGCCCGAACGTGTGACTCGGTTCCTCTCTGGGTTCGTGCGATGCGTGTACCCGTTTGTGATCTCGAATCAGCAACCCCGACACGACCGCGGCCACGAGTACCCCACCACCAATTCCGGCCCACGGCGTGCGCCAATCGTCGGGGCTGGCCAGCACCACGGAACGCAGCACTGTGAACGCGGCCATGAACCCGAGTGTCGTCAGGCAGGCGTAGACTCCCATACCCCAACCGCTCCGCACCCCGGCGGCGCGCCCCACCAACGCCAGGCTCCCCACCGACAAAGCACTCTGCCCGAATCCCCGAGTCAACAGGATGAACAGGAACAATCCCGTCGTCCCGCCCGTCCATGCCGCCAGTCCGAACACGGAACCCGCGAGCAACACCATCGTTCCCACCAGCACGGTACGAGTGCCGAACCGATCCAGCAGCCAGCCGCACGGCAGGCAGAACGCCGCCCCCAGCAGAGTCCCCCACAGGTTCATCAACCCGTAGTCAACACGCGATAACCCGAACTCCCGCAGAATCGGCTCGGTGAACAGACCCAGCCCATGCGTGCGACCGGGTAGCGTGGCCACCATCGCCAAGGCCGCCACCGCGATCGACATCCACCGCCAGCCAAACGGGACGCGTGGCTGAGTCGCTGTCCATGACAGAGCTGAAGTGGCCATGCTCAAAAGTCCCCCGGCACTTCGCCACCGGCTCGGGTTGCGGCATCCCGCCAGACTTGTGCCGTCACGGAGTCACGCACGAACCGCAAACTGCCATCGGCCATCAGCAGATTCACCCCACCACTATGCCGACTCCGGGCGGCTTTGTAGCCCACCGCCATGTAACCGGGCAGCGAGGGATTGTTAGCGATGCAATCGTAATTGCTGGAATTCGGCGGGTAATAATGGTTGTAACTGACACAGCGCGGCTCCCCGGATGCCCACATGAACTGGCGATGATTGGAGCCGTTCCACGCTTGCGGGTTCCCCGCGCAGTTGGTGTCGCTGGGAATGGTGCCGGCGTAACCCAGATACTTGTAGACGGTCTGTTCATCACCCGGCGCGGCGGAGCCACCGGATGCGTTCTCGCCCCCGGCTCCGAGGATACTTTCCGAAAACGCCGCTGTATTTGAGGTGCCATCGGTGATGTCCGTGATCCGCTGACCGTGTTGCGGAATGAAGATTCCATCGTCACTCAACGGCGAACCCCCATTCGCCATCCCACGCCCATGACAGGCAACATAGTTACTCGGCCCCATGTTCGTCACCCCATACGCACTGCTCACCGGCATCCCACGATCAGACGGACAGAGAAAGATTTTCACGGATTGCACCACGGCGGAATTGTTGGGTGCCGTGATTTGAAACGTCATGGGGTCATACATCATCTTGGTCAGGTCCATCGTGTTGTAGATACTCGTCTGCTCCAGATACGGGTTGAGTTGGGCCAAGACGCTCCAGGTGTACTTGTAATCCTGGGTCGACGAATTTTGCGCAGTGAACGGGTACAACGGCGGCAACTTCCCACTGGCCCCTTCCGCGTTGTGCAGAGCCACACCGATTTGCTTCAGGTTGTTGGAACATTTCAATCGTGCCGCGGCTTCCCGCACCTTCTGCACCGCAGGCAGCAACAACCCAATCAGAATGGCGATGATGGCAATCACCACCAGCAGCTCAATCAGCGTAAACGCCTGACGAAGGAATCGAGACACAAATATCTCCCGATGCGAAAACAAAATGATACCTGCCCTAGAGACAAGATATTATCACCCCAGATTCCCCCGTCTAGTTCCCCGACTCGGATTTCAGAAAACCGACATCATCCATCACTCAAGGGGTGCAAAGCGGTTGCTGGCCAACCGGGTTCCTACAATACTCTTCCCACCCGGTTCTTTCCCTTTTCCACGGAGTCTGCCTATGCCGCGTCTTGTGCCGATGGCTGCCTTCATCCTCGTCCTGGCACCGACTGCCCCAGCCGCCGAACTGCCGGTTGTCTCGCGGATCGCGTTCGGTTCCTGCACTCACGCCGACCGGCCCCAGCCGATCTGGGAAGCGATCATCAAAATGCAACCGCAGCATTTCGTCATGCTCGGCGACAACGTCTACGCCGACACCCAAGACATGCAAGTCATGAAGGCCAAATACGACCAACTCGGCCAGCACCCCGGCTTCATCAAACTCAAGTCCATCTGCCCCATCCATGCCACCTGGGATGACCACGACTACGGTGCCAATGATGCCGGTGCCGAGTACCCCAAGAAGAAGGAAGCACAAAAAGTGTTCCTCAACTTCTTCGAGGTTCCGAAAAACGATCCCCGTTGGAACCGCGAAGGGGTGTACTCCGCGCAAGTGTTCGGCCCACCGGGCAAACGGGTGCAACTGATCCTGCTGGATGCCCGGTATTTCCGTAGCCCGCTCAAAACGGGATTCCAACCCGGCGAACCCGGCGAAGGCCGCCGCGGGAAATACGTTCCGAACACGGACCCCACCGCCACGGTGCTGGGAGAAGCCCAATGGAAATGGCTCGCGGAACAGTTGAAAGTGCCCGCCGAACTGCGGCTCATCGGCTCCGGCGTGCAGATCATCCCCGATGAACATGGCTCCGAGATGTGGGGGAACTTCCCACGCGAACGCAAACGGTTGCTGAACCTGATCCGCGATAGCCGAGCCGATGGTGTCGTCTTCATCACCGGGGATCGGCATCTTTCCGAAATGTCGAAACTGCCCGCCGACCACAAAGATGGCGTGGGCTACCCACTCTACGACATCTGCTCCAGCAGCCTGAACACCCCCAGCGGCAACTTCACGAAATCCAAGGTCCGCTTTGCCAATGAGATCAATTCCTACCGTGTCGGGTTGACCTACTTCGACATCAACTTTGGCTCCGTGCTGATCGACTGGGAAGCCGCCGACCCGGTGATTCGCCTGCAAGTGCGGGAAGAATCCGGTGATGTCATCCTTCAACAGCGGGTGATGCTCAGCCAGCTCCGTGCGAAGCCCCAGCCATAATGTCACTCAGCGCGATGAGGTCGGCCGCGGGCTTGCCTCCTCGCAACTTCCCGGTTTCCCACTGGCAACACATCCTTCTCCCTTCCGATGATCGAGGTTGTCGCATGATCCGCTGGGTTGGTTCCCTTGTCGTTACACTGACCTCACTCACACTGGCTGCCGGGGCTCCACCGACCACAGCAGTGCCAGATGCCGTTCCGGTGCGTGTGATGAGTTTCAACATCCGCTTCGGCACCGCGAAAGACGGGGAGAACGCCTGGGAAAAACGCAAAGATTTCCTGGTTGATGTTGTGTCCGCGTTTGGCCCGGACCTACTCGGCACCCAAGAGACGCTCGCCTTTCAACGCGACTATCTGGCCGAGAAACTCCCCGGATACGCGGTGTTCTCTGCCGGGCGAGACGATGGCCACGATGCGGGCGAATCGGCGGCGCTGTTCTACCGTAAGGACCGATTCGAGAAACGCGCGGGCGGCCACTTTTGGTTGAGCGCCACACCCGACACACCCGGCAGCAAAGGTTGGGATGCGGCCCTACCCCGCGTGGCCACCTGGGTCAAACTGCAAGACCGCACCGCGCCGGGCAGCCGACCCATCCTGTACCTCAATACCCACCTCGATCACCGGGGAACGCAGGCGCGGATCGAATCCGCTCGGCTGATCCGCGAAAAGCTCGCCACGCTCGGCCAGGGTTGCCGTCTGATCGTGTCCGGGGATTTCAACGCGGGAGAAGACAGCGAACCCTACGCCGCACTGTTCGGCCCACAAACGAAGCAACCGTCCCCCTTGGTCGACACCTTCCGCCACCTGCACCCAACCCGTGGGAAAGAAGAAGGGACGTTCTCGGGATTCCAAGTGAACGCAACCAACGGCGAGCGGATCGACTGGATTGGCGCTTCCCGAGACTGGGGCGTGCGTCTGGCCGGTATCGACCGCACCGCACGGGATGGTCGCACCCCCTCGGATCACTTCCCAGTCACAGCTGTTTTGCGAGCCACCGAGCCGGGGCAGAAACCGACACTGCGGGTGCTGAGCTACAACATTCACCACGGTGAAGGGGTCGATGGCCAACTCGATCTGGCCCGCATCGCTCGGGTGATCCGAGAAGCGGACCCAGACTTGGTGGCCCTTCAAGAGATGGACCATCAGACCAAACGCACCCAAGGGGTCGATCAAACCGCCGTGCTAGCCCGGCTGACGGGAATGCACGGTCGATTCGGTCAGGCGATCCCACTGCAAGGAGGTGGTTACGGGCAAGCGGTGCTGTCGCGTTTCCCGATCACGGCGGCCACGGTCCACCCGCTTCCCGGTTCGCCCAAACAGGAGAAGCGGATCGCGTTGGAAGCCCGCATCACGATGGATGGCCGGGAACTGGCGTTCGTCACAACCCACCTCGATCATCAGTACCCCGCCGAACGGGAGCAGCAGGTGGCGGAACTGAATCGACTCTTCACCAAGGCCACACATCCGGTCATCCTGGCTGGCGACCTGAACACGCAGCCGGCCAGCCCGGCGTTCGCCACCTTGCTGGCCGCGCAGTGGGTCGATGCCACTGCCACATTCGGATTGCGGACGATTCCCGTGGAGAAGCCGACGATGCAGATTGATTACGTCCTGTTCCGACCCGCCGGGCAATACCGCGTCCGCAAGGCCACGGCACTGGCGGAAGCCATCGCCTCGGATCACCGCCCGGTGTTGGTGATCCTGGAGCCGTAGGCAAAAACCCGTTGATTTACCGATCCGTCAATCCCAACCGAACCGGGGACGACAGCCCCCGGTTTTCCCACCTCAAAGGAGTCGGGGACGATCGACCCCGGTTCCGTTTTCCCCGGTTCCGTTTCCCACTTCAATATCGAGCAATCCAGCGGATTGGTCACTGGCGGCTCGGGAACTATACTGTTCCTCGGGCGGATGCGCTCCACTTCGTGACGATCACACTCACCGCGATCCGCAGGACTTCGGGCGAATGGCCAAGCATATTTTCGTGACCGGCGGCGTGGTCAGCTCTCTGGGCAAAGGGCTGACCTCCGCCTCGATCGGGTTGTTACTGGAGCGACGTGGACTCAAAGTCCGCATGCAGAAGCTCGACCCCTACTTGAATGTCGACCCCGGCACCATGTCGCCGTACCAGCATGGCGAGGTGTACGTTCTGGATGACGGCGCGGAAACGGACCTGGACCTGGGGCACTACGAACGATTCACCAACGCCCCCTTGGACCGGGATTGCAACTACACCACGGGTAAGATTTATCAGACGATCCTCCGCAAGGAACGTAAAGGTGCCTATCGCGGCCAGACCGTGCAGGTGATTCCGCACGTCACGGATGAAATCAAAGAGTGTATCCGCAAGCTGGCCACCCCGGATGTGGACGTGGTCATCACCGAGATCGGCGGCACCGTCGGCGACATCGAGGCGATGCCGTACCTGGAAGCGATTCGGCAATTCGCCCTGGATGTCGGCAAGGCAAACTGTCTGTATGTTCACCTCACCTTGGTTCCGTATCTGAAAGCCGCTGGCGAACTGAAGACGAAGCCGACCCAGGCCAGCGTGCGCGAACTCCGCCAGATCGGGATTCAACCCGATGTCCTCATTTGCCGCACGGAGCGCGAAATCCCCCAAGAGGAACGGGACAAGATCGCCCTGTTCTGCAACGTCGAACGCCGTGCGGTCATCGAGGAGAAGGATAAAGAGTTCAGCGTCTACGAAGTGCCGCTCAGCATGGCCGCGAACCGGCTCGATGAACTGATCGTCGAACGGTTGGGGTTGGTGCAGGCGGGGCCGCTCAACCTGGACGACTGGAAAAAGATGCTCGAACGGATGCGGACTCCCGAACATGAAGTGACCATCGCCCTAGTCGGCAAATACGTCCGCCATCGGGATGCCTACAAGTCCGTGTATGAATCCTTGGACCACGCCTGCATCTACCACAACGCCCGGCTCAAAGTCTTGCGGGTGGAGTCCGAATCGGTCGATGCCGATTCCGTTGCGTCGATTCTGGCGGAAGTCAACGGCGTGCTGGTGCCCGGTGGGTTCGACAAGCGGGGGGTTCCGGGGAAAGTGGCCGCGATTCGCCATGCACGAGAGAACGCCATTCCGTTCTTCGGGATCTGTCTCGGTTTACAGTGTGCCACGATCGAGTTTGCCCAGAACGTCCTGGGTCTGGCGGATGCGAATTCCACCGAGTGCAACCCCGCGACACCGCACCCGGTCGTCGCCATGATGAACGAACAACGGCAAGTGACGCAAATCGGCGGCACGATGCGGCTCGGCGCGTATGAGTGCAAGATCAAGCCGGACACCAAAGCCCATGCCGCCTACAAGGCCGTCCTCATCTCCGAACGCCACCGACACCGCTTTGAAGTGAACAACGAATATCGCCCGCAGCTCGAAGCCGCCGGCCTCGTCATTTCGGGTACGACACCCGACGGGGCACTGGTCGAAATCATCGAATTGCCGAACCATCCGTGGTTCCTGGCAGTGCAGTGCCACCCGGAATTCAAGTCGAAGCCGACGCAACCGCAACCGTTGTTCCGGGACTTCATCGGCGCGGCCGTCGCCCATGCCCATCAAACAAAGGGATAAATGCAAGAATCCCACGGGCAAGCACCCGTGGGATTCTGTATTCTTGACTTCTTCCGCGAACACACTCCGATTACGGCAATTCCAGCGTCACCGCGTCGAGCTGAGTCACGCCGTCTTTCTTCACGGTGACGGGGAAACCGAGCAGACCGGCGCGGCCCTTGTGGTAGCCGTTCTCGTGCCAGTACACGATGCGCCAGTTCCCTTCGGGGGCATCCTTGATCTCGAACTTGCCATCTTTATCCGTGATGGCGAAGTACGGATGATCGAACACCCGCACGCGGCCCGCCATCCACGGGTGAATGTCGCATTTGAACGGAATCGGGCTCGACTGGGCCGCGAGCGGCTGCTGAGCGGCGTAGCTCTTGCCCGGTTGCACGGTGACGTTGAAGCTCTCCGCGTCCGAACTGTAGTTGATGTTGTGCGGCACCGGAGCGCTGTTCTTGATTTCGAGTTTGTCGCCTTCCCGTGCGGCGATCACCCGTGGCTCAAACTGACAGCACGGCTGATCGATGATGTGGGTCTTCGGGGACACTTTGACCAGTTCGGGTTTGATCTTGTCTTTGGGGAACGGTGCCCGGCGGTTCGTATCATCGGGACGCAGCCAGACGACGATGTTCTTGACACCTTTGGAATCCGGGTCCACAAGAATGTCTGTGGGAACCTGCTTGCCCTTCGACAGGCAGTGTTCTTTGTCGATGGTGATGTTGATTTCGGTCTTGGCGGGTGGGTTCGGAAGGATCACTTGGCCCTTGATGGTGCCGTAACCCTGAGCATGCACGGTGTTGGCCGTGAGGGCGAACACACCGGCGGCCAGAACCGCGAAACGCAAACGCTGCATCGAGGAAGCTCCTCTGGGAGAAAGGTCTGAGGTTCGCCGGTCAGCACCGGCATTCGGCAGGCTTCTCATTATTGTTCGGGAAGTGGGGTCATCCGTCCAGGGTGGTTCCTCACGGCGTAGCCAACAAAGCGGACCAGGAATTGACTATCAGGATCGCAATCGACATGCGTTCGAGGCGTTTCATATCCTGAATGGCTTGAATTTCCGCTGTCGTGGCTGTATCCGGTTCGCCGAATCGCTGTTGCCCCAATAGCAACAGTAGGTGGTGACTTCGCTTGAGTTTGCCGCGGCGTTCACCTTCTTCCATGACTTCATCAAAGGCGGTGGATTCGTTCATGAGTCCGATTCCTCGGTAGATAGAAGCTAAGTCCGATTTGTCCATTCGGAGGCCGGTCAGAATGTACGCGGCAACCCCAACAGCTCCGCGAAGTCGTCGGGGTGAGCCGCAACCAACGCCTTCAGCGTTGCATCGAACGAATGGGACATCCGGTTTCCTGCTCTATCCCGCCAGGATCGACCGAGCCGCCTCGTGCAGGGGGCCGTTGCTGGCCAGAACGTCTGGGCTGTGGATCGTCACTTCGCCCGCCCAGTTCGTCATCCGGCCGCCCGCTTCTTCAACGATCGGGATGAGCGCGGCCACGTCCCAGGCGTGAACGCCGTGGTCGATCATGAATTCCGCGGAACCCTGTGCCACCATCAGGAAACCCAGGAAGTCGCCGTAACCCCGCTGGCGATCGGTCTTCGCGGCGAGATCGAGGAACGCGGCTTCCTTGTTGTTCAGTCGGAACCAGGAGATGCTGGAATAACAGAGCAGCGACTGCGAAAATTCCGCCACATCGGATACGCGAATCCGCTTCTGATCCCGATACGCCCCGTTGCCCCGCACGGCGTGGAACAGTTGGTTCAACCCCGGCGCGTACACGGCCCCGGCAATCGTTTCCCCGCGATACTCCAAGCCGACCAGCGTCCCCCAGAGTGGGATGCCCCGAATGAAGGACTTGGTGCCGTCAATCGGGTCGATGACCCAGCGAAAACCGGATGCGCCGGGTTGATCGCCGAACTCCTCGCCGAGAAAGCCATCCGTGGGGAAGTGCCGGGTGACTTCGGCCCGGATGAGTTCTTCCGCCTTCCGATCCGCGATGGTCACGGGACTGCGGTCGTCTTTGATGATGACTTCAAAGCTGCCATCAAAGTACGATTTCGCCAGGTCGCCCGCCTTCCGGGCCACATCCAGGGCCAGGTCGTATCGGCTCCGCCATTCAGGATTCATGCTCGCAAACGCTCCAGATCAGGTCGCAATCCGCTCGGAACAATCCGGTCGGAACAAGAAAGCTACCCTGCCGAGGTGATGGTCCCCGCGACAGGGAGGGTTTTGGCTCGGGCATACGCCGCACACCCGACGATGCCCGCATCGTCGCCGAGAGCCGCCGGGAGGCATCGGACATTGTTCGCGGCTCCGGGAAGCGTGTATCGCTGGGCGATCTCCCAGATGCGATCCAAAAACCCGGCCCCCAACGCCCCGGTAACACCGCCGCCGATGACCACGATTTCCGGGCTCAGCAGGTTGATCACACTTCCAACCGCCGCCCCGAGCGCCCGTGCCGCGTCATCGACGACCTGCACCGCGATCGGGTCATCTTTCGCGTACAGTTCCGCTAACTGCGAGCTTTTCACTCGCTCCGGGTCAAGCCCCTTCCAGCTTTTGCGGATCTTCTTGGGTTGATCGTCCAGCATCTCCTTGGCTCGGCGCATCTGATAGCGGCGTCCCGCCACGGATTCCAGGCTCTCGCCGCGCCGCCAGTGGACGATGATGTGGCCAATCTCGCCCGCATGGCCGTTGAAGCCGTCGTACAGTTGGCCGTTCAGGATCAGCCCGCCGCCAACCCCCGTGCCGACGAACATACCGAAGACATGCCGAGCCCCGACCGCCGCCCCACGGGCAAACTCGCCATAAGTTCCCATGTGGACATCGTTTTCCACCACGATTGGCCAAGTCCAATCCGCCGGGAGCAGCGGTCGAATGTCGACATCCCGCCAGTTCAGATTCGGGGCGAACCGCACGAAGGTACTGCCCGGCGCGATCTGCCCCGGAATGCCGAACCCCATCCCGGCAATCTGGCTCGGTTCGATCTTGCCTTCCCGGATTACGGCATCGACCGCCTGGGCAATGCGGTTGAACACTCCCGCCGGGCCGCCTTCGCTGCCGGTTGGGTGCTTGGCTCGCGCCAGAAGTTTGAGTTCATCATCGAACAGCCCGGCGAGGATCTTGGTTCCGCCGAGGTCGATGCCGATCCAATATCGTTGATTCATGATGGACTCCCGGCCGCCTGTCCGCGTGTGGGAGAATCTCCCGGAGGTTTGGGGGATATTGTAAGAACTGGAGAAGCCACGTTTACCAAAAACCCAAGCGGCAGGGGGCCGCTTCACGCCGTTACCAGAGGCGATTGACACCAAAGCCATCCAGTTTGTCGTCTATGCTGAGCAAAACGAGTGCGTACCGCAGGGCGTGGATGACGATCATGCGATCATAGGGGTCACGATGTTTCGGATTCGGAAAAGGCAGTGTCGAATAGCTCACACAATCAGCACATGTGATGCCGAGAATTGAGATATCGTAACCGGAAATAGCCTTGCTAAGATATTCCTTGTAGTTCGGCGAAAGCGTCAGCTTGCCAATCCCACATTTGATGGCCATTTCCCAAACGCTCGCCATGCTCAGAAACAAATTGTTTGCGGGATCAGCAATGAACGATAATGCGTGGGCACTCAAGTTCGGATCGCTGTCGGCAAACCAGATCAGCGTGTGAGTATCGAGCAACAGATTCACTCCATGTACTCCTGCAAGTCATCCAACGGTTCATTAAAATCTGGAGCCATGTACAGGACTTGGCCTTTGAGCAGACCAGGGCGGCGAGGGTGCTTTGTGACTGGTTGCTCAGCATCCAGCATTTTCAACTCAAACTCCACTTCCGCATGTTCCGGCAGATCGACCGGCTCGGTCGGACGGAAGACACCATTTTCATAAATCGCATGAATAATCGACATATCCGTTCCTCACGCTGCCGGGCAAACATGGAGTTCTTCCAGTAGTTTACCAAGAGACGCACCGAATCGCTCGCAGGCCCAGTCCAAGCTATTCCCGCGATTCGACCGAACGCACCGCCTGAATGAAGGCACGCACCCGGCCAGGGTCTTTTCGCCCCGGTACGGATTCCACGCCACTGGCCACATCCACACCCCACGGACGCACCAACCGGATCGCCTCAGCGACGTTATCCGGGGTCAGGCCGCCCGCCAGGATCAGCGGCACGCCAGCATCGAAGCCCGCCAGCAACTCCCACGGTGCCCGATGCCCCGTGCCGCCCGGTTCGCCGGGAACGTAAGAATCCACGAGAATCGCCGCGGGCCGCACACTCTGCACGCATTGCCGTGCTACGGTCAGCGTGGCGGCATCCTGCACCCGGAAGGCGGGAATCTGCGCGGCGGGGAAAAAATCCACGGCCAGCGGGGTATCCGAATACGTTTGCACGGCCCGCAGACCGTACCGCATGGCCACGGTTTGCATGCAGGAAACGGATTCCTGAACGAACACGCCGACCGTCGCGGTGAACGGCGGCAACGCCCGGACCAGGGCTTCCGCTTGTTCGGGAGAGAGAAACCGAGGCGACCGGGGATAAAAATTCAACCCCAGTGCGTCCGCGCCACACTCGGCGGCGTGAACCGCGTCTTCCGGTGTGGTCACACCGCAGATTTTAATGCGTACCATGAGATCGTTTTACGAAAACTGTTGCCGGGCCAGCGCCAAGGCACCGTGGATTACGACTTCCTCACCGAGTTCCGCCGGGACGATGTCGGTCAGCCCCGCGAACGCCGCGAAGCCACGCTCCGCCACATAGCGACGAATCGGGGCGAAGAATAGATCATCCCCCAGCAGAGACACCCCGCCACCGATCACGATGCGTCGTGGACAGAGCAACTTGATGACCGAACAGACCCCCTCGGCGAGTGCCTGGGCCGCTTCATCCAGCACGGTCAACGCGGTGGTATCCCCTTTTCGCGCGGCATCCGCCACGGATTGCCCCGTCACCGGCGACGGCAGCCCCATCGCTTCCCCGACACGGGCAATCCCCCAGCCGGAGGCAAAATCCTCGAGAATGCCGCCCGCCAGCGGACTATCCAGTGGATACGCGGGCCGCAAATGCCCGACTTCCCCGGCTCCTTGCCCGACACCACGATAAATCTTCCCGTCAATCACGAGCCCGCCGCCGATGCCGCTGCCCACCGTCATGTAGAAGATGGGCGACAATTCCCGCCCAGCACCGTGCAGCGCTTCAGCCAAGCCCGCGACATCTGCATCATTACAGATGACGGTGGGCAGCCCTTGCCGCTCCCTGAGCCAGGCCGCCAGTGGGAAGCCTGTCCAACCGGAGACATGGTGCGATTTGATGACCGATTGCGTCGCATCGTCAGTCGGGCCACCGAAGCCGACCCCGATCCCGCGCAATTGATCGCGTGCGATGCCGAATTCCTGCAAGAGTTGCGGAATCGCGGCTTCGATCTGCTGGCGAATGCCCGCTCCCCCCTCCGCGAGTGTCACGCCCCCCCGCCAGAGGCCGACGAGCTGGCCATCCCCCGCCCCTAGGCCCAGTTGTAACTTCGTCCCACCGATCTCAATACCGAGAAACATACCGGGACTCCGTAAAGGCTCGCACACGGGGCGGAAGGAAGAAAATCAGCCCCACACAGTTTACCCGGCCACCACGAGGTAAATTCCCCAGCCCACGGACGCACAAACCGCGCCAGCCAGGAACAGCCCCACATCCCGGAGGACGCCACCCAGGCCGCGTGGACGCACCGCCGCGGAGAGGAACCCCCACTGGGTTTTCGCGGATTTCGGCCAGGATTCCGCCCGCTGGTCGATCTCCTGGAGCATCCGGTTGCCGCCGTGCTTCGCCGCTTCGTTCGCCACAGCGAAGGCGTGGACATCCAGCCCGTCCAGCTTGCCGTTCAGTTCTGGAGACAGGTTCGCCCCGAGTGCAACGGCCAGGAACGCTGTCACGAAGTTGGTGTTC
>JAIXLE010000155.1 GCA_026931725.1 Bacteroidales bacterium | reverse complement strand
ATGCGTCATCTGATCCTGCGCTGTAGTGCTAACCTGACACGCAACCTGACACAGAGCGATTTCCGAAGTCCTTTCACAGCAAGAGATTTGACGTAAGTGCATGAAAAAAGCCGCCTTACGTTTGATCGTAAGACGGCTTTCAGTGGAGGCGGCGGGCTGGCAATTTGGCCACCGCAACCCTTTGGTATCAAAGGGTTACGGAAACGGCCATTTTCTAATTTGCCACCGATTTGGCCACCATGCGTTGGTCTAACTGGCCACATTTTCTGAGATTTTTTTGCCCTGCCGAGGCACCTGCTACGTCCCCCAGCTTTTGGCCTCAAAACTGGGAGGCGATCATGCCTCGGAACGCCGTCATTGTGATTGCCCGCTTCTGGGTGATCTGCTTTCTCTTCGCTCTCTTCCCGTTCGGCCTACCAGCCATCTTTGCTGGAGTCCTGTCGCTCCCTTTCTTGGCGTTCGTCGCCCTCCTCGTGGCAGTCGGATTCAATTTCTTCCAATGGCTCGGCCACCGAACGATTTTCGGCGGCACGGAGGAGTACCAGCAGCTTCGGAAGAGTGGCCTCGATCCGTGGTTCGATTCGAGTTGCCCGTGGCCATTTCGCTCGGAGACCGAGCAGCTTCCTCTCAACAACGACGAGCCATCGGTTCGCTGGTTCTGCCGAAACTGCGGCGCTGAGGCATTCGACCCTGAATTACCCTGTCAATCTTGCGGCTATGAGCAGTATCAGTGCCCCCGGTGCGGATCGCCGGTGAAGGACGAGTTCGCCGCTTGTCGCCGCTGCGGAAACGATCCTTTCGGGGAACGAGGCACCTGCTAGTCAGGGTTCGGGAGTCCTTTCTTGACGACCATGATGTCCCTTGCCGCTCAGGTCGTCGATGGCATCACCGGATGACTGCTCGAAGTCGTAAACGATAACCGCCGTGGAGTCTGGCGCTAGTTCGGATTTGGGGTCAAAAGAGTCCGTGTATCGCTCGCCGTCCGAGATTCGCACGCTCCGAATGTTCCCCTTGAAGAACATGTCTTGATGCTGCTCTCCGACGTTTCCGATGACAAAGGGAGTCGTGTGCTGCGGGACTTCCGTGGGTGGACCTGAACTCACAAGTTCGCCGCTGATGTAGAGCCGTGTCTCGGATGATCCATAGACGACGGCAAGATGGGTCCATTCACCTGCGGAGAGAATCCGGTCGTTCACTCGAAACCCGCCTCGGATGGTCTCCACGTTGGGGCGGTTCTCCTCGATGCCGAATCCGATTCCGAAGAAGTTGGGCACGTCGCTTCCGATGACGTATTGCGTTGATGGATCGCCAGTGAATGCAACCCATGCTTCGAGCGTGCAGGGAGCGAAGCTGTGCAGCGGTGTGACGATTCTCGTCCGCCCATCGAAGTTCATGCCCACAAGGTGAGCCGTCGAGATCATCGTCGCTGTGGGCGTGCTGAACCAGTTCTGGCGGACCACGACTGCAACCAATGTGGTTGCCAGTAGTACAGCAACCAGCAGCATCCATCTTATGGGCCTGCGTGATCGCCCGACTGTGCGAAGAGCGTGAGCAAGCTGCTGAGCGGTCTCATAGCGCTCTTCCGGGGCTTTTGCCAAGCATTTCAGAACGACGGCTTCCAGCGCAGGCGGGATGTCCGAGTTGATCCCTCTCGGCGGAAGCGGAACATGGTTTCTGATCTGCTCGCTCAACTTGGCCGGTGACGGATCATCGAACGGCAGTTTGCCGGTGAGAAGCTCATACAGCACAACGCCGAGCGACCAGATGTCGGTGCGGGGGTCGCCCTTCGCCGGTTCATCGCCAAGTTGCTCCGGTGCCATGTAGGGCAACGTGCCGATGATCTGGGCTGGGGACTCCCCAGACGCCGTGGCGATCCCAAAATCGGTTAGCAACGGTCGGCCCTGCTGGTCGATCAAGATGTTCGCAGGCTTGATGTCTCGGTGGACGAAGCCCTGTTCGTGGGCGGCATGGAGACTCTCAGCGATCTCGGCGACGAGGCCAGCAGCCTCTTGGGGCGTGAACGGCCCAGCCTCGCACAGCGTCGTACCTGATACGAAGTCACTGACGATGAACGGCCCTCCCTCGTGCTGGCCCACGTCGTAGACGGTCACGATGCCGGGATGTCGCAGCCGGGCGACCTTGCGGGCCTCTTCCAGCAGGTTGCTTGTGTTCAGCTTCCGGCCATTCGGCAGTTTGATGGCGACGGGCCGCAGAAGCTCGGGATCGAAGCCCCGGTAGACCTTCCCGTGACCGCCTTCGCCGATCAACTCGTCGATCCGGTAGCGACAGGCCAGCATCGTTCCAACTTTTGGATCAGGTGCATCGGTGGAGTTCTGCGGTCGGGTCATCCAGCCCATGCGACGAAGGGCGGCGATCCGCTTCCGCACGGCTGCGATCAGTTCGGGGCAGTCGGCGCAGAGGTTCTCAGCGGCAAGGTCTTCGCCTCGCTCTCGGGCTTCTTCCCACTGGAGAAGCAGGTCGCTGATCTTCTCTTCGTCCTTCACTGAAATGCCTCACCGTCCAAAGTCTCGCTGAGCCGAATCCGAGCCGACTGCCAACGTCGTTTCACGGTCGCCAGTGAGATGCCCAGCACCTCGGCGGCTTCTGGTTGTGACATCTCCTCGTACCAGAGCAGATTGACCACCTCTCGCTCAAATTCGGGCAACGCTTCGACCACTTCGTGGAACTTGGCCCATGCTTCGATGGTCTCGGGTTCGGCGTCATCGGGTTTGTTCTCCGTGGCGATGCCGCCGTCAGTGTGGTGGTTCGCTCCGATCCCTTCCGCCCCGAAGTGCTTCCGGGCGAGATCGATCAGTTCTCGCCGGATGTGCGTGGTCGCCAGCCCGTAAAACTGCCGGGCCGATTCGGGGCGCACCTCGGCCAGTGACCGATGCAGCCGGATCAGCGAGTTTTGCAGCACGTCGTCGGTCTCTGCCCATCGCCGCACTCGGTGGTTCGTCTTCATCATCCGGCTCGCCAGTGATCGCAGTCGGTCGCAGGCGTGGCGTAGGGCCGCTTCCCACGCCGAGTCGTTCCCTCTCGTGGCAAGGTCAATCAAGTTCTGGAGTTCTGTCGTGTGGCTAACCATGCGGCCATCTTACCGGCACCGGCAAGCCAATCGAACACATCCGCCGTGTTGCTGAGCGAGAGGGAGGACGAAAGCGGCTCACGGTTTTCTCTGAGCCGGTTTGTCGCTCGGTCTCGCTCAGGTCCACGAGGCACCTGCTAGGAGAACTTCCTTCAACCAAATCGAATCTGGAGTGCAACCACATGGAACTGTCACGTTCGGCAGGCGCTTACAGCCATCCCCCTGATCGCCAAGCAGAAGCCTTGCGAGAGATCGCACGGCAGCAGGCCACCGCCAACACTTGGAGGATTGTCCAGACGGGCGTGATGGCCGGGCAACTCGCCGTCCAATCCGCCATTCATGGTCAGATGGAACAGGTGAAACGGCAGACTGCCGACACACTTGCCATCCAGCAAGAGCTTCTCAACCGGGAACAACTTCAGCAGAACATCGAAGAGTTCATCTTTCAGACCGAGAAGCTCGTCGCCGAATTCTCGGCGAAGTCCGACGTGCCTGCTTCGACCCGTTACTTCCTGCTCCAGAGTGTGCTGGTGCAGGTGGAGGAAGACGGCATCGATACCGCCATGATTCGTGGCCGTGACAATAAAGCAGCCTTCGAGCGAGCGATGGCCAGCGTCAATCGACTCGTGGCCGAACTGCTCAAAGACCCCGAGGTGCAGCAGGCCATCCAGTGGGCCGAAAGGGAAGCGGCAAAGCAGGCCGAGAAGCGGCAGAAGATCGAAACAGAACTGAGCCGCCTGTACGAACAGCGAGCTTCGATTGAGTCGCAGTTGAATCCTGTCTCGTTTGGAGAAGCCCTCCAGAAGATGCCCGAGTGGAGAAAGGCCCAACTGCCCGATGGCCTGTGGCCGGTGGTGATCGGAGGCCTCGTTCTCTCCACGGTCCTGATCTTCCCGCTGGTGATCGTCATTCCGGCAATCCTCTTCGACGCTCACCAATACCGGCAAAAGCTTAATGCCGAGGCGAACGAGCCGGTCAACTACCAGCTTTCCACCCTCAATGAACGGATTGCGGCTCTCGAATCTGAACTCGGCTGATGCGTCTCCCTAACCAGTAATCAAAAGGAACGTCTCATGGCAGCGAACTGGCATTACGCAACGGGCGGCGAAAAGCACGGCCCGGTCACGGCATCTCAACTGAAGGAGTTGGCGACGACTGGGAAGTTGTCGCCGGATGATCTCGTCTGGCGAGAGGACATGACGGAGTGGCGAAAGGCATCGACCGTCAAAGGGCTGTTCCCAGTTCAGCCGACGACCGCCACTGAGACCCCGCCTCACGACGCCGCTGGAGAAAGTGTGCCTCTCTGGGAACGTCCGGTGATTTTGGTGTTATTGGTGACGTGCTGCTTTCCGGTCGGGCTGTTCCTGCTGTGGAGAAGCCCTCGAATCGCCACGAAGTACAAGGCGATTGGGACAGGAGCCGTCGTGGGCCTGATGATGATTGGCTTCCTTCTTCCCGACGCACCCAAGGAACAGCGTACCGAACCAAGACAGGCCACACAGTCGAAGGACTCCGACGCAGAACTTGGAATTTATAGCACTCTTGCCCTCAGTGTCGTCGAGACCCTGAAGGCTGAGCAGTATCCCGATACCAATATCGACAGGTTCACTAACCTGATGAGGCAGGCGGCGGAATCTCTTGGGCCGGACAAGATTCCGAATCTCGACAAGTGGCGTAACATCGAGCCGACCAAAATTGAACGCTGGGAGTTCGAGGGGAAGCAAGCCGCAACGGTTTACTATGGTCCATTTGTGAAGGTCAACTTTGTGTTGTCTCGCAGAACGGGAGACATGAACTTCATCCTTGCGTACATCGAACGCAAGGAATACGGGCCACGCATGATGGGGTTCTAAGCTCGAAAGAAACGCTGAGGCACCTGCTACTCCCGGTCGAATTCCAAAAGTTGTACCGACAGGAGCCTACCCCAATGAAACTTGACGTGACCGATTGCGAGGTGCTGTCGCTCGACAGCGGCGTCATCACTTGCCCTGTGACACAGGACAAAGTGCCAGCATTGTTCATGACCATCAGGCTTCTCGGCCAGCCGCCCATCAACCTTGCCATTCGCAACCCTCATCGACTTGCCAAAGACCTGCCTGTTGTGATGGCACAGTCCCGAGTGCTGAGTGGCGATGGAATGTTCGTTCCAGAACACGAAGAGGACGATCAATGAGTGACGAAATCCCCATGCTGTCGATCATCAAGAAGGGATCGAGGGGCTTTCCTCGTGTGATCGTGGCGAAAGGCGACGAGTTCAGGAATCCGCTCTATTGGACTGGCTCGGGCTGGAGCGCAGCGGAAGCGGAGGCGATGGTCTTTGCAAATGCCAACGACGCCTCTTGGGTCTGCCACGATGTTCTGATGCTGGCCGTCAGCAATCGCCCGATCCATCGGTTCGTTGCCCCAATCTACATCGAACTCTACGGCGACAAGCCGAAGCTGGCTGATCTCAAGCAGTGGCTCGAACGGGCCATGCGGATCGTGGTGGACACACCAAAGCACGGCCTTGGCCCGAAGGGAACTGTGGGCTTCGTAATCGCCGACGTGGATGAGATGAAGGCTGTGTGAAATCTCGCATGGCCCTACTCGTCATGACGCATCTGCTCCAAGTGGCGAGCGATGGCTCGCTTCAACAGGAACGAGATCAGCCACAGCAGCGGTCTTGTCAGGGCGGACTTCGAGTGCATCTCGATGAACCGGACAACATGCGTCCGGTCGCCGTCTCGCTCGAAGTCCCACGTCTCATCGAATGCTGTCGCCAACCGGGAAACGGGCGGCGAGAACTCGTGCATGTGCAATCGCAGTCGTCGTGTCGGTTCCCACTCGACGATCTCTTCGACGTGCGTTGAGCCATCCCGGTTCGTGACCCGGATTCTTGTGCCGATGATCTCATCGGTCCTTGTCTCGAACTCGGCCTCCCTGATCCCCGGCAGCGGGCCGTAGCCGTTGAACTGGGACCACTTGGTCAGGTCGAGAATCTGGCTGGCGATCTCCTCGGGCTGTTGGGGAAGCGTGGCTTCGCAGGAGAACGTGACCGGCCTACTTGTCATGGCAGCCACAATCTCCTTCTTCCAGTGTTTCGAAGCCTTCTCGGATAATCAGCACGGCAATAACCAGACCGGCCACGGAGTCGATCCACCACAGTCGCCAGATGTAGAACGCTCCCAAGCCAATCAGCAGGGCGACGGAGAGCATCAGACAGGCCAGTGTCTCCTTGGAGTCGGCGACGAGGCTGCGACTGCCGATAGCTTTCCCGAGGCGGTATTTCAGCAGGAATAGAACCGGCATGACGATGATCGAGGCCATCGCCAACCCGATCCCGATGAGGCTGGTCTCAGGGGCATCTTGCCGGTAAAGAGCGTAACCGGCGTCCAGAATGACGTAGCCACCGAGAACGAAGAATGAGTATCCGACGAGTCGGGCGGCTCGGCGTTCGATCTTCTCGAACTCTTCTGATTCCAACGTGAGATCGAACTCCCAGAACCTCCAGACCATCACCATGCCGGACAGCGACTCGACGAAGCTGTCGAGGCCGAAGCCCAAGAGAGCGTTGCTGCCCGAGAGCGCAGCCCCGAGCATCGCCACGCCGCCTTCAACGAGGTTGTAGGCGACGGTGAAGAATGCCAGTGCAAGAGCTTTCGTTCTCGTGGACGGCATCAATCTGCCCTGACTACGACACTCTGTGACTTTTGCATGAATAAACGACGCCGTGCCGACAACAGCGGCGGTCACGGCGTCGGCGACGATTCTCTCTATTCCGTTGGCTTTGGTGGTTGCTCACCGTATTTGGCCTCGTACAAGGCAGTGAACTTCGTTGCCAACTCCGGGTGGCAGATGAAGCACTGAGATTCAGGACGGTCGTGTTCCTTGCACCAGTCTCCCTTCTTCTGAAACTCGGCGGCGAGCTTAGCGCTGCACTGGCCGCACTGTTCTTCAGGAACACCATGCTCGACGCACCACCATCCGTCGTGCGTGTGCGTGTTAGATTCCGAACTCTCGGTGTGGGCAGCCTCCTGCGTAGTCTGGGTCGGTTCGTTTGCAGTCTGCCCACATCCGACCATATATGCCGCCGCCAGCAGTGGCAGCAGCATCAGTCCGTGTTTCCAATTCATTCGTCGCATCTCCTTGTTAGGAAAGAGGGGGATAGGTTTCGTCCGACGCAGCCAACACAGCCTCGTCATTGTTTGCTTCCAACTGAATTCGGTCTTGACTATGCCGACCGACCGGGGCGTTGAAAATCAAGTAAAGAACTCGCAGGACCAAAAGCGACATTATCATCGCTCCAATGACGCCACCGATGACCACAGTTGCCAAGGGACGTTGCACCTCGGCCCCCATGCCCTCACTGAACGCCATTGGCAGAAAACCGAGACTTGCGACCAGAGTGGTCATCAACACCGGACGCAATCGGGTGACGGCGGCTTCCGTGACGGCTTCATCCAACGGCAGACCTTTCTCACGAAGCTGCCGGATGTAGGAAACCAGAATCATGTCGTCGAGGACCGCTACGCCCGACATGGCGATGAAGCCGACACCTGCGGAGATTGAGAATGGCATGTCTCGCAGCCACAACGCAAAGATGCCGCCGACCCATGCGAAGGGAATCCCGGTGAAGACTCGCAACGTGTCTATCACGTTGTGATAGGTCAAGTACAACAAGACAAAGATCAACGTCAGGGCCACAGGTACGACTATGAACAATCGGTTTTGCGCCCGTTGCAGATTCTCGAACTGCCCGCCGTATTCGACTCGATACCTTCCTGAAGGAAGCGATACCTGCTCGCCGATCTTTTGACGGGCCTCGGCGACGAAGCTCCCTAAGTCCCGCCCACGAACGTTGGACGTGATCGTGATTCTGCGTTGCCCCCATTCCCTTGTGATCGTGGACGGACCTTGCACAATCTCGACGGAAGCCAGTCGAGACAGAGGGATACGTTCGCCTGTGGCTGTGGCGATCAACATAGCTCCAATGGTCTCGGGGCTTGAGCGGACATCTTCGGGCAGACGCACGATCAACGGAAAACGCAACTGCCCTTCTACGATCTCGCCTACGGGCTTGCTGCCGATGGACTCCACGAAGTTGAGAATAGTTTGGGCGGAAACTCCGTACCGGGCGATCTGATCTTGTTTAATCTTGATCTGGAGCATCGGCTGGCCCGTGACCTGCTCGGTGTTCACGTCCGCCGCACCGTCGATGGACTGCAAGATGGTCTCGATCTCTTGGGCTTTCTCCACCAGCACATCAAAGTCATCGCCAAACAGTTTCACACCCAGATCGGCCCGCACTCCCGACACCATCTCATTGATCCGCATTTCGATGGGTTGCGAGAATCCAAGTTTTGTACCGGGAAAATCACGCAGCACCTTTTCCATCTGCTGGGTCAGTTCGGCCTGCGTTTGCGCCTTCTTCCATTGCGACCGTGCTTTGAGCGTGATGAAGATGTCCGTCAGTTCGATCCCCATTGGATCAGTGGCGATCTCGGCTGATCCGATTCGACTCCAGACATGCTCAACCTCATCAGGAAACTCGGCGAGAAGTGTTTTTTCCATCTGCGTATTGGAGCGGATCGACTCGTCTAGGTCGGTTCCTGCCAAGCGAATCACACCAACGACAATGGCTCCTTCAGATAGACGGGGAACAAACTCCGATCCCAGATTCGGAGCGATCATTCCGAAAGCAACGATTATCACGCTGGCGGCGAAGCCCAAAACAGCGGCCTTATGGTGCATGGCGAATTGCAGGATCGGATAGTGGATCGCATGAGCAATCCGCATCAGAAATGGCTCGTGTTCCTCTACCTTCTTCGGGAGCAGGAAACTGGCGAGTACGGGCATCAGGGTCAGTGACAACACCATTGACCCCATCAGTGCGAAAATCACCGTGAGAACCATCGGACGGAACATCTTGCCCTCGATCCCTTCGAGGGTGAGGATCGGCAGGTAGACGATCATGATGATGAGTTCGCCGAACATCGTCGGTTTGCGAACTTCGACAGCAGCATCCCGAATGATCTCTAAGCGAGTCTTGCCGCTGTTCGAGTCTTGGGCGAGGTGTCTGACGCAGTTCTCAATCATCACGACCGAGCTATCGACGACCAAACCGAAGTCGATGGCTCCCAGACTCAAGAGACTGGCGGCGATCCCAAAGCGGTACATCCCTGTAAAAGCAAAGAGCATCGACAACGGGATCGCCAAGGCGACGATAGAAGCGGCTCGAAGGTTGCCCAGAAAGGCGAACAGAACGGCAATAACAAGCAGTCCACCCTCGAACAGATTCTTCCGCACGGTGTCAATCACAACGTCCACCAATTCAGTGCGGTCGTAGACTGGCTCGATCTGAACGTTTGGAGGCAAACTGCCTTCGAGCGAGTCAAGCTTGTTCTTCATCGCCCATGTGACTTCATGGCTATTCTCTCCCATGAGCATGAAGCCCAGCCCCAGAACGACTTCCCCCTTGCCGTCAGCCGTCACTGCTCCACGTCTGATCTCGTGGCCGATCATCACTTCGGCCACGTCTGAAACGCACACGGGCACACCTTCCTTGGCCGTAATCACAATCTGTCGGATTTGTTCGAGATCAGTCGTGCGCCCAAGACCTTGAACCAGCAACATTCCGCCTTGCTGATTGATGTTGCCACCGCCGACATTGAAGTTATTCTTCTGAACGGCCTCGACGACTTCGGAGAATGTCACGTCATGTTTGATGAGCCGATCTGGGGACATCCGAATCTGGTACTGCTTCTCGTAGCCGCCCCAGCTATTGATTTCGGCAGTCCCCGGCACTGTTCGCATTGGCGGCTTGATGACCCAATCGTGGATCGTCCGTAGTTCCGTGATCTCGGTTCCTTGCCCGGTCACGACGTAGTGAAACACTTCGCCGAGTCCCGTCGCTACCGGCCCCATCTTGGGACGTGCGATTCCCGGCGATAACTCCACAGTTGCCAGCCGCTCGCCAATGAGTTGCCGGGCGAAGTAGATGTCGGTTCCGTCCTCGAAGATAATCACGACTTGTGAAAGGCCGAACTTCGAGATCGAACGAACCTGCTGCAATCCGGGTAATCCGCTGATTGCTTGCTCAATCGGAAACGTGATGAGCCTCTCGACTTCTTCAGGACTCAGGGCCGGTGCAACGGTATTGACCTGTACCTGCACCGGGGTCGTGTCAGGGAAGGCGTCGATGTCCAGATTTCGTAGCGAGAACACACCAGCGATTCCCGCCGCCAATACGCCCAGAATCACAACCAGTCGATTGTGCAGCGAGAAGTCGATGACTCGATTGAGGAAATCCATTGTGAGGGAAGCTCCTTCGCTCTAGTCTTGGTGACAGCCGCAACCTGCGCCCAAGTTGCTGCGAAGAAGCTGACCGAGCAGAACATTGCTGCCTTCGGTGGCGACAACCTCTCCCGGCAGAACGCCTGCCAGAATCTCCACGAACTCGCCGTCATCGGCTCCTAGCCGAACCTGACGAACATAGAAGACCTTTGGGGCTTTTTTGTCGAAGTAGTTCTTGTCTCGGACAAAGACGAACTTGGCATCCTGAGTGGATTGAACCGCAACACGGGGGGCCACGATAGCATGTGGCTCCTCTCGTAAGATGATGCGCCCCGTACCGAAAGTACGATCCCGCAATCTGCCATCAGAATTGTCGAGCAAAACCCGAACCTGCGTAGTGCGGGTCTTCTGATCCACGGAAGAACTAATCCACGAGATTGTTCCGTTGACTTCATCGACTCCGTTGTCCGGGCGAAATCGAATGGGCAAACCCTTGCGAATGAATCTGGTGTCTTCCTGTCGGACATTGAGGAGCAACCAGAGTTGTCGAGGGTCTGCGACAGTTGCCATCAACGTTGTTGTGTCTACGACTTCGCCAGCCACAATCTCGGAAGTCGCCACAGTCCCGTCGAACGGAGACAACACTGGAATGAGGTTCGCTGTCCGGCGATTGCGTGGAAGGACTGACAAGAGGTTGGTCGGGATTTCGGCAAAGCGAAGCTCATCGGCAAGCTTCTGCGGTTCGATGGATTCCAAGTCGTCGGGTATCTCGAAACCCAAATTGGCAAGTGCCTGTCTTGCGGATTGCAATGTCACTTTTGCCTTCTCCAGAGCAGACTCGGCCTCAATGAGTGTCTTGCCCGATATGGCACCACTTCCGCTGATAGGGCGCAATCGCTCAACCGTCGTCCGACACAAGCGGAACTGAACCTGTGCATCAAGTAGCTGTGACTTGGTATGGCCCACCTGTGCGGCGTCAACCAGTGCTACGATGTCACCGCTTCCCACATCGTCGCCAACGGTCTTAAACACTGCCACGACTGTACCGGGCACCTTGGTCGTCAGGTGGGCGACACGAGTGGGGTTGAAGATGATCTCACCATTGGCCGTCAGTTCATCCGACATCGCTCGTTCTTCAACAAGGCCAATGTCGATCCCGTACTTTTCGACGCTCTCGATGGAGGCAAATTGGATGCGGCTGTTGTGGAGCGTGTTTCGACTGTTGTTCTCGGATCGGGGAAGTAGTGCAATGGCCTTCGTAGTGTCATATTGCGGCGCTTGCGGCTCTCCCTTCACTTGTGCAAGTTCAGGATGACATAGCACGCACTCAGCCACGCCATGTTCGCTGCAAAAGCCGAACTCCTTCGGCTTGGAATACAGGTCCGGGTTGCACTCGATGCACTGGGATTCGGGTACGAGATGTTCCGAACACCAGTCGTCAGCCTGCTCGACCGTGCTTCCGAACAACTCCGATGCCGGTGGAATCTTCCAGCCGGTGTGATGCCCGAAATACATCACGCACCCGAGCAAGGAAAAGACGACGACCGAGGGGAGTGAACTGAGAATTGCTCGTCCCACCCGACGTGGAAATCGTCTCGTTGATTGCGGATCGTTCGTTTCTACTTCTGGAGACCGCACCGGACGTGCGGGACTTTCGACAGTTGCAGACATAAGCCCGCTCCTCATCAAGAGTGCTGTGAATAAGCCGTCCCTTTCGCATCCAGTCATCGAGGAGCGAAGAAGACAGCGACAAGTCACACGGCGTCGGACGAAGATCGTCGTCCATTAAGCGTGTGTCACAACGCAGCAGGGAAGAGAGAGCGGCTTAGCACCGCAAGACTACGCAACTCAAAGAGAGGAGTGCGTAAGAAGGTGGCTCGCCGGACATTACGGGAGCGACTTGCCGTTCAGCCGAGGATGCACCATCAAGAGACAGAACGGGCAGGCACAGCGATGTAACATTGGTTAAGTGGCGCACATGATCGCAGTCCGAAACCACCGGCATGGATTGGCCGCTCGACAACAGGAAGTGCGTACAACGGCAATCGTCTGTCTCCGTTATGTTCGCATTGGGGAGAGTTTTATTCGACTCATGGGCATGTCCACATGAGCAACAACTCTCTTCGCTCTCATCGGCTGACTCAGATTCGGAGCAACTCTCGCAGCAAGTGCAGGTTTCCGGGTTTGCATCGAGGCAGACAGAGCCATCTTCTCCGATGCAGAGATACAATGGCCCCGTACCCAACGAGAGAAGTTGGGTAAAAGTCAGTGCCAAGATGGTGAAAACTCGGAACATCGGCCACGCTATCTGCTTAAAGTAATCCAGCTTAACTCTATCTCCCGCAATGGCCTCCGTCAACACGAGTTCGGAGTCCTTCCGTCAATGTACCGAGTCGCAAGTGCCAGCTTTGGGGCGAGCGAGTTCGAGCAATCGTTCGCCTCCAACCGGCTCGTGTGCAAGCCAAGGAATGATTGCCACTCGTGCGACATGTTCTTGGACTCGCTTGATATGCTGCCGCTCTTCCGAGGCTCGTGCGACCAACAGCGGATCGCTCGGCGAGGCCGCCGCCAAGGACGAGTTGATGACCCATGCCCAAGGGTCGATTCCTGCTCGACGCAGATCATTCTGAAGCGATTCCGCTTCCGAAACGGGAGTCGTTTCGGGCAGCGTCACGATGAGCATTTTGGTCTGCGAGGGGTCTTGGAGCCGCATCATGGGAGTGACCACTTGGGTTCCGGGCTTCAAGTGACGCACAACATCTCGGTGATACGAACCTGTGGCATCGAGCAGCAGAAGTGTGTGGCCTGTGGGAGCGGTGTCCACGACCACGAACTTCTCTCTGGACTCCCGCATGATCCGTGAGAACGCCTGAAAGACCGCAATCTCCTCGGTACAAGGCGAACGCAAATCCTCTTCCAGCAGCTTGCGGCCCGCCTCATCGAGATTCTGGCCTTTCGTCTCGATGACGTGCTGGCGGTATCGATCTCGCTCGACTTGTGGGTCGATGCGACTCACCGTCAGGTTCGGGAACGAAGATTCCACGGTCATGGACAGATGGGCCGCTGGATCGGTTGTTGTCAGATGCACCGCATGACCACGAGCAGCTAGAGCGACGGCAACCGCTGCGGCGACAGTCGTTTTACCAACACCACCTTTGCCCAGCACCATCACAAGTCCATGACCATCCGCCTCGATCACATCGATCAACTCCGACAATGTGGGAAGAGACAACGGACCAAGTGATGCGGCATTCTCTGGAAGAGAAGATGATTCGGGCGAGTCCGAGAGCAAGTCCCGCAGAGCAGCGATTCCAACCATGTTCCGTGGTTGGAGTGGAACACGAACCGTGGGCAATGCAGCCAGCGACTTTGGAAGTTCGGACATAGCGGCTTCTTCCCGCCCACGCAGCGCATTCGCCAAAGGATCGTCGCTGCCGTTCTCCGGCATGACTCCGTTGATAACGAGATGCTGGTTTACGATGCCCAATGTCGCCAGTTCATGACTGGTGCGATCTGCTTCGGCCAATGAAGCCTTCTGGGGTCGAGAGACGAGTACAACCGTCGTGGTGTCTGCATTCGCCAGTTCTGCCACAGCGTGAGCGTACTGCTGCCGTTGCTTCTCTAAGCCGGAAAGCGGCCCCAAGCAGGAAGCCCCGGACTCATTGGTCTCAAGGAAGTTGCTCCATGCTGTCGGCAACTGGAGCAGCCTGAGTGTGTGGCCGGTGGGAGCCGTGTCGAAGATGACGTGATCGTAGTTCCCGGTCGCCACGCCATCGGTCAGCAGTCCGGTGAACTCGTCAAACGCTGCAATCTCCGTGGTACAAGCCCCGGACAACTGCTCCTCCATTCCTTTGACCGTCTCCGCAGGCAACACGTCACGCACGGGACCGACGATTCGATCTCGATACGCCTGCGCAGCCGCTTCGGGGTTGATGTTCAGAGCGAACAGGCCGGTCACGCCGGGGATCGGCGTGGGTTCGTGTTCCCCAATCGTTACTCCGAAGACTTGCCCAAGATTGGAAGCCGGGTCCGTGCTGACCAGCAAGACCTTTCGCCCTTCATCCGCCAAGGTGATTGCGGTGGCACAAGCCAAAGAGGTTTTGCCAACTCCACCTTTGCCCGTGAAGAACAGAAGTCGTGTGGGCTGTTTCAGAAATCGCATGGCATCACTCTCGATCTAAGCCTGTTCGCAACAGCCGGATGTAGTACCAGTTGGTTTGTCGCCACCGCAGCAACCACTCGAAATCACCGGGAGTTCATCAACGCTGATGCCCGTCCAATCCGCCAACTGCTGACGCTTGGGGAAGACGCCCCGGCTGACTACGGCATCGTTCACAACAACGACCGGCAAGCAATCGCCACCGTGCTTTTGCAACTCCTGTCGAACAAGCTCGCTGCCTGCGAACAGGGCCGGTTGATGTGCGGGGTTGATCCGCTGAACCTTTACGCCATGACGCTCCAGCCATTGAAGATCGGCTGAAAACGCCACGAGTGCAGGGTCAACGTCCGGCCCGCACACTCCGCTGGAACAACACATCGGCTTGTCAAAGACTTGTACCGTGGTCATGTTCTTCTCCACTCCACTCATTGGTTCGGTCCCTTCCCTGTGGACAGATAGGTCTGGATGGTGTCCTTGATCTCGTCACGGACTCGCCGGAAGACGACCATCTTCTCGTCGTCCGTTCCTGTGGCGTCGGCAGGGTCATCGAACGGCCAGTGCAGCGTCTCCTTCGCACCGGGAAAGACCGGGCACGACTCTTTGGCGTTGTCACAGACCGTGACGACCAGATCAAAGGACTGGTCTCGGAATTGTTCCAGCGACTTGCTGGTGTTCTGTGAGATGTCGATGTCCAACTCCTGCATGGCCCGGATTGCCAGAGGATGCACATAGCCAGACGGTTTCGAGCCAGCCGACTCCGATTCCCACTCGCCATTTCCCAGCGATTCCCAGAGGGTCTCGGCCATCTGGGAGCGACAGGAATTGCCGGTACACAGGATCAACACACGTTTCATGTTATTCGTCCTCATGCGACGTTTTGGGTTTCACAGTCAGTGGAGTCGGCGAGTCGCACCGAGCAACACCCGTCCTCTTGAATGCAGCGGCAGCCGGGAACTGCGAGCAGTGCGCCCAGTACAGGAGCCACAACGTACAACCACATGTGTTGCAAGTTGCTGCTCATGAGAGCAGGGGCGATGGATCGAGCGGGGTTCATGGATGCCCCACAGATCGGACCTGCAAACATCGCCTCGAATGCAACGACGCCACCGATGGCGGCTCCTGCCATGATTCCCTTTTCCTTCGCCCCCGTGGAGACGTTCAGGATCACGAACATCAAGATGAACGTCAGCAGCACCTCGAACACGAACGACTGCCACCACGGACCAGCCGGAAGTGTTGCTCCCAACGTGTCGTGTTCGAGGAACAGAACTCGCAGGACGCCGCTCGCTGCAAAAGCACCAAGTAGTTGGGCAACGATGTAAGGCACAACTTCCCTGCCATCGAATCGCTTGGCGACCCAGAAGGCAATGGTGACAGCCGGATTGATGTGCGCTCCAGACACATCACCGATGGCGTAGATCATCGCCATCACGACGAGTCCGAACGTCAGAGCGATTCCAGCGTGGGAGATCGCTCCCTGAGAAACGTCATTGACGACGATGGCCCCCGTCCCGGCGAACACGAGTGCAAACGTTCCGATGGCTTCGGCGACATACTTCTTCATCACGACTCCGTTCCACTTTCCTCACCGGCTGCCGTTCCCACGGAGTCCGGTTCGGTCGCCAACCATTCCTTAATCTGATGTTCGATCTGATCTCTCACGTCACGAAACTTCTGGAGTCTCGATTCCTCGCCACCTTTGCACGCTGCCGGATCGTCGAACGGCCAGCAGAATGACCGCAGAGCGAAAGGCCAGATTCGGGGACACGACTTCTCAGCCTGTGCGCACACGAAGATGACGTAGTTGGCTGCGAGCTTGCCGAGGTACTCGCTGACCGACTTCGAGCGATGCTCGTCCATGTCGATCCCCACTTCGTTCATCACCTGAATCGTCAACGGGTTGATCCCCGTTGGATTCAGACCGGCACTGTGAACCTCGAAGCGATCCCCGCCATGCTTGCGTAGGAACGCCTCGGCCATCTGGCTGCGAGCCGAGTTGCCGGTACAGAGGAATAGGACGACGGGCTTCGACACGATTGATCCTTGCTAAACATGGCGGATTGGCCATTTCGCCATGTCTTGCTCAAAAAAACTACTTCAAGGTGGCCTGACGATCCTTCACGTCCGACTGGAGGACTGATTCAATGCAGGAGAAGAACCCACTGAGACAGCCGCAGGCGACTCGGTAGTAACTCAGCGCACCCTCCTTGCGGACATCGACCAGCCCCACATCTTTCAGGATGGCGAGGTGCTTCGAGACCGTGGATTGGTCGGCCTCGACTTCCTCGGTCAATTCGCTGACGCACATCTCCTGCTTTTGCAGGAGATCGAGCATCAGCAACCGGCTCGGATGCGCCATGGCTTTGGCAATCTTCGCTCGGGCCTCGTATTGTTTGCGGGTTTTCTCTTTCATGGCAATATGGCCATTATGCCATTCGCTGTCGAAGCGGTCAAGGGCGAGGCCAGTACATCATCACGCACACGCCGATGAGTGCGATGGCTGCGCCGATCACATCCAAGCGGTCGGGGCGGTCGCCGTCGAAGTACCAGCCCCACAGCAATGACAAGACGATGAAGAATCCACCGTAGACAGCGTACACTCGCCCGAAGTGCGCTGTTTGCAGCGTGGGAATGAGTCCGTAGAGAATCAGAACCACGCCACCACCCACTCCCCACCAAGCGGGCTTGTGTTCACGCAAGGATTGCCAGACGAGCCACCCGCCAGCGATTTCGCACAAACCAGCAAGAATGAACAGAAACAACGAGCGGAGCAATTCGATTGTCGTCATTGAGGTTCCTTGCTGTGCGCCGGTTGAGCGAATCGACATCACTTCGCCGTCTCCCTCAGCGTCTCGATAACGTGGCAGCAGTCGGCCTGCTCGGTCTCCTGACACTTCTCCAATGATGACTTCAGCACTCGTTGAACGTGCCGCAAATCCTTCAGCCGCCTGCCGACTTCTGCCAGTCGATCTTCGATGAGCGACTGCACATCTCGACACGAAGCTGCGGTGCTGCTCGTGGTCGAGAGTAGGGCCTTCACGTCGTCCAGCGTGAAGCCGATGGCCTGTGCCGCCCGGATGAACTTCAGCTTGCGGAGCGACTCTTCGCTGTATAGCCGGTAGTTGCCTGCACTGCGGTCTTCCGGCTCGACCAGTCCAACCCGCTCGTAGTAGCGCACGGTCGTCGTCGGAAGATCAGCGGCTTTTGCCACTTGGCTGATCGTGAACTGCTTTCCCATTTCCACTCCGTAAGCAGCGTGCCTGCATGTGGTTGCGGTCCAATCGCTATCGTCAGAAAAAACTTCCAGAACACCCTTGACCTTGTACTTGGGTGTAATGTCGATAATAGACGTGGAACGAGGTTTCGACAAGAGTTCTTGCACTCACCGTTGATACGGAAAGGTGGTTCGATGACCGCAGAAACAACGACGGCCAAGCGAGTGGTTTGTCCCGGCTGCGCCAAGAAAGCGAAGCGGGTCTCCTCGGTGACGTTACGGGCGCTGCTCAAGGACCAGTTCGCTGCCGAGATCGGCGACGGCGACCACGCTTGCTGCGATTCCAACAGCGAGGGCTGCATCCCCATTTCCGAGGACACTGGCTGGCGATTCTGCGACTCGACCGACTGCAACGTGGTGTACTTCTCGGAGGAAGGCGACACCAGCTTCACGAAGTCGCAACTCAAAGTTCCGGTCGGCGTGAAGGAAACCACAGGTGAGCGACCACTCTGCTACTGCTTCGGCCACTCGGTCGCCAGCATCAAAGACGAAGTTCGCATGAAAGGCCGCTCCGATGCTTTGGAGGACATCCGGGTCAAGATGAAAGACCCCGGCTGCCACTGCGAGACATCCAATCCGAGCGGTTCGTGTTGTCTGGGAAGTGTGACCAAAGGCATTCAGATCGCTCTGGAGGAACTGGAGTCGAAGGACTCGAACCAGAAGCTTTCGGCCCCGGCCACGTCATCATCGCATCGTGGTGAGAACATCGCCAAGATCGGCACGGTCGTTTCGGCGATCATGGCCTCGGCGTGCTGCTGGCTGCCGCTCGTGCTGCTCGCAGTAGGGGTCTCAGGGGCCGGGATCGCCGCCAGTTTGGAAGTCTATCGCCCGTTGTTCATCGTGGTGACGTTCGGGTTTCTCGGTGCGGCGTTCTATTTCACCTACCGTCCCAAGAAGGCTGCCGCAGCGGGGCATGGCTGTTGCAGCCCCGATCCAGCCGAGGCAGGAAACTGTTGTCCGCCGAGCGGCATTCGTCGCTTCAACATGATGGCCTTAAACAAGGTCATGCTCTGGGGCGTGACGGTGCTGGCCGTGGCCTTCCTGTTCTTTCCCAGCTACGTCGGCGTGTTGTTCGGCACGGGAGATGATGCCGTCGGTACCGAGAACATGAACCTGGCGGTCTTCCAGATCGAGGGGATGACCTGCGAAGGCTGTGCCACGACGGTCGCCCAAGCGATTCGCCAAGTACCCGGCGTCATGGCCGTCGAAGTCAGCTACGAGAAGAAGCAAGCGGTTGTCGGAGTCGCCCCGGACCAGCCCATCCCTGAGCAGGAGATTTTCACAGCACTGAAACAGGCTGGATACAGCGGTGAAGTCGTCCGCCAAGAAACAACCGTGACCGACGACGATCAGGCCATCACGCCTGCCAATACGAACGAAGGTGCAGTCCTCAACCGTGAGATGGTTAGAGAGACCGTGGTGAACATTGAGGGGATGACCTGCGAAGGCTGTGCAACGGCTGTTGCCGAGGCGCTTCGCAGTGTGCCCGGTGTCTCATCTGCCCATGTGGACTTCAGGACGGGCCGTGCCACAATCCAAAGCCCTGCCTGCTGCAAGTTCCCGGCTGAAGATGTTCTTTCTTCGGTACGTCGAGCCGGATTCCAAGCAGAAGTCGCTCCCGAGGAATGACTCGGCCCGAACATCTGCTTCGAGATTCTTGCGTCCTTTTCGGAGAACCTCCGTCTGTACTTTCAGAGGCGGCTGATTGGCAGCCGTCGAAGCACGAACGAGGAGCAGAACATGAACAGGCATTCCGCAGTCCAATTCGAGACCGAGAGCCGCATCCACATGGGCTTGGCGGTCAAGAGTTTGGAGAAGTCCATCGCCTTCTACACGTCCCTGTTCGGCCAGCCCCCTACCAAAACTCGGCCACGGTACGCAAAGTTCGAGGTGGCCGAGCCGCCCGTGAATCTCTCGCTGAACGAAGTCGGCGGTGCGACCGGCCAGACCAACCCCGTCGCCCACTTCGGCATTCAGGTCAAGTCGAGTGAAGCCGTCAAACAGATCGCCGACCGGCTCCAGCAGGCTGGGCTGGAGACGAGGACTGAGGAGAACGTGACCTGCTGCTACGCCGTGCAGGACAAGGTGTGGGTCTCCGATCCCGATGGCAACAACTGGGAGGTGTACGTCGTCCTCGACAACGAAGCCCAGCAGCACGCATCGAACCACTCCTCGTGTTGCTCGGGGATTCCCTCCGTCATGCAGGCCGTGGAACGAGGCGACTTCGTGGCGGCGCAGGAAGCCTTTCGTGCGGCAGGCGGCATGACAGCTTGCTCCTGTCTGGGTGAAGCGGGAAAATGAGCAGTACGAGGAATGTGATGACTGCGAACCCCGCCACCGAGACGATCTGGTCACAACTCAGCGACGCCCTGCGACGGTTCATCCGTCGCAGGGTCGCCGATGAGCATGTGGCCGACGATCTGCTCCAAGAGACGTTCCTGCGGATTCATCGCAACGTGGACAGGCTCGAAGATTCCGACCGCTTGGCGGCGTGGGTCTACCAGATCGCTCGGAACGTAATCCACGACGACTACCGGGCGAAGAACGGCAACGTGTCGCTGGCGGACATGGACGTGGCCGAAGAGAACGATGGCAAGGACCAACTCAAGGCCAGTGCTGGCGTTTGGCTCGACGAACTGATCGGCCAACTTCCGCCGACCTACCAAGAGGCCGTCAGACTCTCTGAGATCGAGGGCTTGCCCCAGCATGAAGTGGCTGACCGGCTGAGGCTGTCGGTGTCAGGTGCCAAGTCTCGCATCCAGCGGGGACGAGTCATGCTTCGAGGAGTTCTCGACCAGTGCTGCGTGTTCGAGTTCGACCGGCAGGGTAACGTGATGGACTGTGATCCCAAGCCGGATCGAACCGTCTGCCGAGACTGCGGCGACTTGGAGCTTCCACCAACTTCGTAAAAGCTATGAAGTCGGTGAAATGCGTTCCAACTCTTGCACTGAGTGTTCATCGGCTGATCTGACCAAGCAGGTCATTGGCGTGAATCCTCAACCACGCTTCCTCGTCTTCTGCCACCATCGAAGCGACTTCTACCGCAAACCACGAGTCCCCAGTGATTTTCCAAACGGCCCTTGCCGCTCGCAGGGCCAACCACCGCTCAAAGTCACTATCTGACTCCACGAGCGGCAACAGGTCGTTCAAAGTCGCAAAAGCGGGCTTGGCCTTCGGCCCGATGTGAGCCAAAACGTCGCACGCCGCCACCTTCCGGTTGAGAACAAGATCGCTGTCGTTCTCGACGGCAAGGATCGACAGCATGATGCCGATGGTCCGCTCAGGAAGGCGTGGGAACTGAAGCAGATGGTGGAGCGCTGCATCACGAACAGCGTCGAGATCGGCGTCGTTCTCGAACCCGCTGCTCAGCAGTTCCAACAAAACGGCGATCCTCTCTTCTTCGGTTTGGGGTTGGCAGGGCTGGAGATCAGAGAAGTCGTCATTCGACATCATTGCGTTCCAAGTTTTGGAATAGAAAAGGCACCTGTGTCCGAAGACAGCAGGTGCCTCTTCACTTGGCTGACGGAACGTGCAGACTACCGTGTCACAAGTTCGCCGTTCTCGAACTCACAGTCACGATCCGGCGTGACGATCACATGCCGCTCGTCGTCCTGCTCATGGGATGCACAGGCAAAGTTAAGGGCGATCTCGTCCTCGTCTTCCATGAGGATTCGACAGCGGTTCTCGACGCCATCCTCGTCGTGGTAGACCAGATATCGTCCTTCTCGCCGTAGCGTGGTGTTGAATCCGTTGATGCGAACAGCCGTGCCTTCCGCAAGCTCGGCCACTCTTTCCTTTTCAATTCCAATGAGAAACATTGTTTCGATCCTTCGAAGTATCGTCTCTCCGAGATTGATGATGAGGTATTCGTGCAGTCCATCGCACAAAACCCCAAGAATCCCGTCGAGATCGAGGTATTTTACCCGAGATCAAGAAATAGCGCAACACCCTGTTTCTGGGGCCATCTGACGGCTTCCCAACATTTTTTGGCGCATTCCAGAAAATGCAGTAGGTTCACACTCTTCTATGGAAGCCATGAGTTTGGGAATCGTTTGCGAAGGGTGGACTGGTGGTCCGTCAGTTTCAGATTTGAGGCCCAAAGTCGTGGGCTGCGTGTCGGTGGTCGGCACGCACGATCAAGAACCACACACAGATGAGTATGACGCATGTAAACGAGCCCCTTCCAGACCTTGATGGGCTGGAAGACCCTGATGCCTTTGAGCCAGAACCCACGCTTCCCTTTACGGACGACATCCAGAAGGAATTGATGGCGGTGATCCTGAAGGACTTGGGCATCCTTCATTTCGCTTCCAAAAGATTGAATCCACTCTGCTTTGAGCTACGGACACACAAGCTGCTTGCTGAGATTGCCTTCACCTTCTACGAGCAGCACAAGCAGTTGCCATCGAAGTCCATCTTGAGGGAAGAGCTTCGGCGGCGAACCAAGAGTGACAGCAACCCGGCAATTCATCTCGTCGAACTGGAAACAGTCTACGAGTACATCGAACCGGCGCTCCACACTCATGGATGGTTCAAGAACCAGATCACGGAGTTCGCTTTGCAGTGTGCCGTGCGACGAGTCTTCAACAAGTGCATCGACGACATGCACAAAGGGGCGTTGGACTTGGGAGCCTGCATCGAGTCACTGGCCCACGCCCAGCGGTCGGCTGGAATGCTGGACAACAAGACCTTTGCTCTCGGGGAGCGCTCGGCAACCACCCGCCCGGAATGGCTGGTCCGCCCGATTCTTCGCAAGAACACCATCGGAACGATGTTCGGCGAGTCAGGTTGTCGGAAGACATGGCTGGCCATCGATCTGGCTTTATCCGTGGCTACGGAGACGGACTTCCTCGGCAAGTTCAAGGTGAAGCAAGGCAGAGTCTTCTACGTCATTTCGGAAGGGGCTGACGATTTCGAGGATCGGGCGGCAGCGTGGGCCAAAACCCGGAAGGTAAATCTGCCCTCCATCGACCAGCTTGCGTATTACCCCGGTGCCTACGACTTCAACGATGACAATGCCGTCCAAACGTGCCTCGGGCACATTGATGAGCGTCTTGGCGGCGCTGACCTGATCGTGCTGGACACCCTCGCCAAGAACTTCAACGGCGATGCCGACAAGAACGCCGACATGGGCCGGTTTCTGAACCAGATGGAACGGTTGCGTGAGGAAACCAATGCAGCGGTTCTCGTGTTGCACCATACCGGCTGGGGCAATACCGACCGGGAGCGAGGTGGTCGAGCAATCCGAGATAATGTGGACACGTCAATCCTTGTCGAAAAGGACGGCGACTTCTCAACGCTGGTCTGCAAGAAGCAGAAGCTCGGGAAGGAGTTCTCGGATGTGCTGGCCCGGTTCGAGACGGTGCGCTTACCGGAACGTGATGTTGAAGATGAGCAGGTGACGGCGCTCGTCGGCCAATTCGTCGATTCTCAGGAAGGGCGGACGAGCGAGCAGGTCGCTGGCCTGATCGGTGGACTGCTCCAGATGCAGGAGTGCTACACCCAGCAAGAACTGGTGAAAGCGTTGCAAGAACGGTGGAACGGCAAATCACCCGGCAGAGACAAAATGCGAGAATTGATTGCTGAACAAGTTGGCCAGACCATTTCCTGTGAGTCAAAGGCTGGGAGTTTGCTGTACCGATCACTTTGACCAGTAAAACAAGGAGTTCAGGGCGTTTTCCATTTTCTGCCCCCCTAGAAATAGAAGTACCAGAAAATGGTCATTTTCACAGGACATCACAGGGAGACGCATCAAGGAGATCACACCCCGAAGGGGGTGTGTATCTCCACTTGAGCGTCTCTCGTCCTGAATGATGCGTGACGAAAGGAAACGAAAACAATGAGCGAAATCCAGACTCGATCTGACGAGTCCGCTTGGCAATGCTTTCTTCTGGAACTGGCACAGATCGAGCGCCAAATGAGAGCGAACAACCGCATGAGTTCAGGCGAACAAGCGAGGACAGCATCCAGTGGTCCAAGGGCAGATTCGTACTGGCTGGACTGGCGACAACTGGGGTTCTGAATCCAAGATCGGCGGCGGTTTTCAGCAGGAGTCCGATGATTCCACCACGACGATCAGCCCACCAGCAAGAAAGCATTCGTCAGATCATTACAACTTTTGCAACAGCCGTACATGGGCGACCTTGCCAGCCAGCAGATTTTCGGCGGCGGCGATTTTTTCAAGTTCGCAAAAGAGAAGCGGGATACGGTTCTACTGGGAAACTGAGACCAGCAGTGAGCAAATAAAAAGAAACAGAGGGTTAAGTCATTCTGTGGGCCGGGCCAGTAGCTTGGAGCGTGGGTGCCTCACCCAGAGTTCTTTTGTTTCATTTTTTGTAACACGATCTGTTCCGCCCCGAGGATTTCCACGGCCTCGGGGCAAGCACGGCGGCGTGTTCTTCCCACGTCCACCAAGCAGATGTCCCAGTCAGCGTTCCATAAGCGTCTCTATTCCTTCCTCGACCACCGACACGCTTCTGATTGAAGGGATGATCCGGTCATCGACCGGCACTCCCTGCACCCGCAGCTTCTCAGCCAGTTCGGGGTGGTCTGCCACGAGCAGTCCTCGTTCGTCGGCGATCTCGATGTATTCTTGGGAGTTGTCCACAGGATCGGCTTCACCGTCGAGGACTTTGACAATAGCCTCGGCGGGATCGTCTGCCTCGACACGATAAGTCATGGTGTGCAACTCATATTGCTCGATCTCGTAAACCGGCATGGCAGTTCTCCGTGGTTGGTGTGATCTCGTTGTTCAAGTAGCAGGTGCCTGCTGTTCCTTGACCGGCAGCATGAGGGCATACGGGACGTTGAACCTCGTCCCGACTGGACGACCGGCTCTCGACTCCAGCGTTTCGATCTTGGCTCGTGCTGGATTCAACTTCACGATCTGGCCGAGCGTCTGTTCCTCGCCCGGCATCCCGAAGACGACCAGCAACCCGACGTGTGCCTGCTCTCGCTGCATGTGCTTGTTCCAAGAGAAAAACCAGCCCCGATCCCACGAAAAGCGGGACCGAGGCTGGCCCTGAGACCTTCTCACTCTGGCTGCCAGTTGAAGAAGAAGCGAGGGTTGTGCTGGAACTCCAGCGACCCTTTCACGCCGTCCGACCGGCGACGGACCACGACGTAGGGAGCCATGAAGCCCAGCACCTCGAAATCCTCACGAAGCTGATCTGTGGACCACACTTGATCGTGTTGGGCTTCGAGTGCCTCACGACTGCCCGGCTCACAGTTGATCTCGGCGAGTCGTTCCCGACGAAGGCTTTCGATTTCGTCAGCCATACTGATCTCCAGTGTTCGGGTTGGTTGTTCTGACAATCGGGTAGCAGGTGCCTTGCTGGCCCGGTCAGTATTCGTCGGGCAAGAGGATGCACGTCGAAGAGCGATCCGCTTCCGTGATGACCCAGAGTTTCTCGCCGAGCTTCGTGCGATATGAACTGAGGATGCGGCTTCCATCCTTGAGGGACTGCTCGTTAGCCTCGGCGTCTTCCTCGCAAACGTCGCCCCAGTCGCCACGAACATGACGAGCGAGGAACTCCATCGGTGCTTGTTGTGCCTTCTCCAGAGCTTCCAATGCCCCCGGCGTGGCGACGATTTGTCCAAGCGAGAACAGCGGCTTGCGTTCGGTGACCATGATGACTCCTGTTGTTCGAGTGGTGTGATGTGATGCTGCGGTAGCAGGTGCCTGCGAGATCAGGCAGCGGCGTCGAGGTGCTGGGGGAAGTAGGCTTCGAGGGTCGAGTCCTCGTCAGCGTTGAGAACTTCTTCCCACGTCTCGATGAAGCCCGGCGTGCCGGGACAGAGAGCGTGGCCGTCCTCGTCGAACAGCGTGTCCACGCCATCGCCCATCGGATGTTCGTCGCCGGACGAGTTGTGGCGGACGGCGAAGAAGCTGCTGTATTCGACGACGGTGAAGAGTTGTTGCTGCGGCATGAGGCTGCTCCCGAGTGATGGTGATGACTTCCAGCATTCGGGTAGCAGGTGCCTTGTCAGGGACAGATCAGATGATGATGGCCCGTCCCTTGCGTTTCTCTGCCTGACGGCGGTGATGCTGGATCACGAGTTCACGCCATTCGGGGTTGCCGCCGTAGCGGTCAAGGGGAACATCCGAGAGGTAGCTCAACGGGCAACTGAAGTAGTACGGCCCCATTGATTCCTCAAGCGGCTTGTAGCCCCATTCACCTTGGTAGCAGTGGAGCAGGTCCACGCCGATCCAACGCTGAGATGGCTGGACTTCCCTGCCGTCCTTCGTGAAGGTCCGCTCCCAGACGCTCCAGAGAACACCCGAGAAGACGCCGCCACGATAGCAGTGCTTGAGGCAGGTGCTTTTGACGAGCATCTCGCCGGTGTCTCGCTCCCAGTCTTCGACTCGCTGGGCAATCAATTCCTTCCGGTTCACGCCGTGTGGGTAATACCATCCCATCGTTCTGGTCTCCTGCTGCTTGAGTGAATGTGACTGACGCCCAAGTAACAGGTGCCTTCACTCGTCCTCGTCGGCGTCGAAATCATCCCACGAGAACTCGGTCGGCAGCACTCCCTCTTCAGGGAGACCTTCCCCGTGATACCGACAAGTGAACGGCACGGCGCATCCCTCGCAGCCGTGGACGCTGAGCCAGTCCGTGTCGATGACCTGACCGCTCGGGCCGTAGTGCCGCTCGTCTTCGGGATAGTCGGCCAGATCAGCTTCATCGACCACGATGTGGTGGCCGTACTTGTCCGAATCGCTCAATTCATCGATTGCGTCAGTCGGGGAATCCGCCTCGACGATCAAGAAGAGAGGGGTGAAGCTGCCGCCGATCTCCAGCAGCCACGTCTTCCCAAACCAATCGCCAGCGTTGACGACATCGGCGGTCAGGTCGTGGCCGTGGAACGTAAAGCTTGCAGTGATCTTCTGGGACATCCGCCAGTCTCCGTTACAAAAGTTGCATTGGTCGAACTGGAGACTTAGCGGGTGCCCAGAGTCGGGCGATCAAACAGGGCATAACCGCATGGGTCAGAGCGGAAGAACCTCGAACTCAGCGTCCTCGCCTCGCTGAAGCCGGTCGAGGGCCTCGAATGCTTTGATCTCTCGGTCCAGCGACATCCGACAGAGCGAGTTGAGCTTGCTGATGAATGCCAAGCTGACAGGGTGGTTGTTCAGTTCGTCACCGAAGACACCGGCTTGCCGAAGCGCCAGAAGTTGACGGTGAAATGATCCGACGATGGCGATGAGATTCACGGCATCCTGCACTGCACTGGCGTCCGAGCAAGCTTGCTGGACGATCTCATTGTTGGCGTGGGCAATGACGGTTCTGCTCATGTCTGTCCTCCGAGGAAGCAAGGTGAGATTGTTCGTCGGAGGACGTAGCAGGTGCCTGCCGCAGTCTCAGCAAGACACCTCGGCGTCGTGGAACCCACCATCAGGATCAGGCGGGTTCAACATCTCGTAGGGATTGCCGTTGAACATCATGGCGAACGGAACGAAGCCGAACTCTTCACCGTCTCGATTGACGGCCACGATTACCGCCACGGACTCGCCGGTTGACTTGAGTTGGCATTCCAAGAGGGCCTCGTCGCCGTTCTGAAAGGCGCTCTGGAGCGTGGCAAAGTTGGGACGGTGCTGCTGAACAGCGGTCATCTGCGTTCTCCGAATAGAAGTCGTCTGATTCTGCTCGGATCAGCAGGTGCCTCCAGCAAGCCCTTCCTGTCATCGTCGGTCAGCGAGGCAGGAACCAATGGCATCACCAGCATCAGGCCGTTGCGGAATCGACCGTAGTTGATGCCAAGCTCCGCAGCGGCCTCCTTCACCGTGAATTGCTTGCCCGTTCTCCAGTTGGTGGATTCGTAGACCTGACGAAAGAACAGCGCCTCTCGATACGGCGTGAGACCGCCTTCGTCGAGGACACGACGCACCTCGCTCACAACGTGCAGAGCCTTCGTCTTGTCTTCCATTTCCATGTTCCTCGCTTGCGTCAGAGATCGGCCTTCTTCATCGCTTCCTGATACTTCGCCTCAAGGTCGCCATCGAGTGCGACATTTTGGTAGATCGAGAGCGTCTCTCGTCGGGCATGACCTGTGAGGATTTGCAACTCGGCGTCGGCCAGCCCTGAATGCCGAGTCAGCCATGTGATGGCTTGATGGCGGAACGTGTGCGGAGTCGCTTTCACGCCCGCTTGCTCAGCGTAGTCCTTCACGATCTGCTGGACTCGACGGGAGGAATACTTCGTGTTGCGTCGAGTCTGGAACAACCATCGGTTCTTCGGGTGGGCGGCGATGTGTGTTCGCAGTGCCGTGGCAAACGTCTTCCCAAACAGGACGTAACGGTCCTTCGATCCCTTCCCCTGATTGATCCTGATTTTGCAATTCTCCAGATCAACGTCGATGCTCTGCATGTTGCAGAGTTCGCTGACCCGGACGCCGGTGTAGAAGAGCAGTCGCAGCATCAAGGCGTGCTGCACGTCGTCGGCCTGATCCACGATCTTGTAGAACCTGCGAAAGTCGTCGGCATTCAGCACCTTCGGCAGCTTCTTCGGCTTCTTGGCTGGTCGCAGTTCACAAACCTGCCGGACTCGCTTGCTGACATATCGCCAGTCGTCGTAGGTCAGCCCGTGCTTCCTGACGATCCGGGCCACCTGCGAGACGATTTCGGATTTCGCTTTTCCGTTTTGTGATGCGCCGTTGGCGTCGGTTTCGGCCATTGTGGGACACTCCAGCGGGTGAAAAGGGCGGTTCTATTTCGTGAACCATGTGTTCTGCGAAATAGCAGGTGCCTCACTTCTTCTTCTGAAGATGCAGGAATACCTGCCGGACTCGCTGGCCCTCGTCCACGTTGGCCCAGCCGGACGGGAACAACTCATTCAATGCGCCATCGACAATCTCGGCTGTGGTCTGCAAACCCAGCGACTTCAGGGCGTCCAGCAGGTCGGCGTGATCGCTGGTCAGCTTGGGCCGGGACTTCTTGCCGGTCGTCTTGCTCTTCCGGTTGAACAGGACAGGACCATTCAAGCCGATCCCAGACCGGCGAATATCGAGACACTTTTGCTGCAATTCCAAGTCGTAAACAGGACGCTTACAGGACTCGTTTCGGATCGGTTCAGGAAACGCACCCAACTGGATCAGCGAGTAGAAACGTGATCGTGAAAGAAGACACAAACTGGCCATTTCCACGACAGAAACAACCGCTTTTGTGGGCCTTTCTGGGATATTCATGGGATGATTCCTCGACAATAACAGGGCGAATGCAGGCGTGTTTCAGGTGCTTTGTTGGGCGGAAGAAGGATGGTTTCAGGCCGTCTCTGACTCGATCTCAGAGAGATGTTCACGCCCCGATTGACTCAACTGCCGCAGCCCGTTGTCCGACTTGACCACGAGTCCCGAGCGCAGCAGGAAGGGTTCGATGGTCGCCGTGACAACTTTGGTGCTGACCCCGATCATCGACGCCAGAACATTGAGTCGCTGGCTCGCTGGCCTGAGTAGTCGGATGTATTTCTGCTGAAAGTTGTCCAAGCCACGGGATGAAATGCGTTCGATCTGACATGCGTGTAGCAGGTGCCTCACTTCGATCCTGTTTTCGCCCGCTGCCACGGCCACACGGCGAGCCGCACCGAGCAGACGAAGGGCGATTCGGGGAGTTTGACGACCACGCTGGGCGATCTCTGCCAGCAGTTCCGGTTCGTATTCCCAGTGGAGAGCGAGACAACGCTGCTGGACGATCTTGCCGAGTTCATCGTGGCTGTAGTAATCCAGATGCAGCACCATCTTGAAGCGATCCACGAGCGGACTGATGAGACCATCAGGATCGGTGGTTGCCCCGATCAAAGTGAAGGGAGCAACGGGGATCGATTGCACGGACTTGCCGCCGCTCAGGAAGATGCGCCGCTTATCCAGCACGATCAACAGGGCGTGCTGTTGAGTGGGATGCAGCAGGTGAATTTCGTCGAGGAACAGGATGCCCTCGGAAGACGACAACAATGCTGAGTTCAATTCGGCAGCATTCGTGATGCTTTGAGCGAGTACCTCAGTGAAAGGTACGCAGCATTCGTCAGCCAAGACCTGCACGAGAGCGGTTTTGCCCAATCCGGGCGGGCCACACAGCAATACCTCGTCGAGCCGCTTGCCCTCTTGAAATCCCGCATCGACGGCGATCTGCAAGGCTTGCTTGACGTGATCCTGACCAATGACGTGCGAGAAGCTCGAAGGTCGCACATCTCGCAGTTCAGTTGGCGTTTTCTCCTGATCGTCGAAATCCACGATGATCGCTCCCAGTAAAAAATGGATTGGTGATGTCTCAGTTACAGGTGCCTCAGTCGTCCAGCACCTCGTCCTGAAAATGCGTCCGCAAGTACAACGTCTGGCCGTTGACCACGACGTAACACGTCCCGCTGTTTGAGAAGCAGCAACAGTAAACCCGCCGCTCTCGCTTCTCGCCTGCGAACTTCAAGCAGATGTTGGTCGTGATCTTCCGTCCATAACCATCTGCTCCTTGCCCCGGAACAAGTTGCATCATTCCCCGCTTCGCCACAGGACGGCGGTGCAGTGTGTATTCGCCGACAATCTCGTCGGCATACTGAATCTGGCTCATGGCTTTCCCCGTTACAAAAGTTGGATTGGACACCGCTGTAGCAGGTGCCTAATCGAGCCAGACCTTGTGGTAGCCCTCTCGATCCACCCAGTAGCCGAAGCCGCCGCTGTCACAGGTGTTCGCCTGCTCGATCAGTTCGTAGGCTCGGTCGGCGAGAACATCTTGAGGCACATCTTCTAGCCGTTTCCGTTCGGCATCGGCGGCACGCTGGGCGTGGTGCTGCCCGGCGACTTGCTCGACCCGCTCGAACGTGTCGTCGGTGATGGCGGCGATCAGGGCAGCCCGATCCCAGTCGTCGAGCTTGTCCCTGATCTGCTGCCAGCCTTCAGCGGTGATGCTGATTTCCCAAGCCATCGTCAGGTCTCCTTCTGTTGGTGGTGACACTGACTTAGCGGGTGCCTCAGCAAGCGGTCTCGACTTGTGGGAAGCCCAGAGCTTCGAAGGCGGCTCGCAACGACGCCTCGGACGGATACCCGCCCTGATCGTCACGATTCTCGATCTCGCCGGGATCGTTGTCGGAGAGCCATCCGTAGACTTCGTATTCCCAACCTTCCGGCAAATCGAAGTCATCCTTGAGTCGCCAAGCGGCGTCGGCGATGTTTTCGACCGTCGCCTCGTACTCACGGTTGCTGTAGTCCTCTTCATCGAGGATCGGATAGTTGGCCATCGACTCAGCCAGATCGTGGTACTTGCGAAAGGCGTCGGTGATCTTGCCATCACGGAATATTCGAAGGCTGACCCCATCAACATGGCCAACAGCCCAGTGATTATGAGACTCGAACACCACGTCGGGATCGTCGCCATCCGTGAATGGTTCGAGGGCCTTGGCGATTACGCCTGCGTTGCTCAGATCAAGCAGGCCGCTGTCTCGATTGTGCGTGTAGACGATGGCCCAGTTGTCTGCGTCTTCGATGTCATCCCGATACCAAATGAAGCACTGAAACCGTTTCCAGTTTCCCACAATGCTCTGGGCCGCTTCTTCCAGATCGAGTTCGCCGAGTCGATTCGCCATTTGCGTGTCTCCGTCAGTGGGTAAGTGGTTGTCTGGCGGATTAGCAGGTGCCTTGAAGAAGCAGGGGCGGCACTCCTTTGCCGTCCTTGCTCACCACCACTCACGGTCACGCCGCTTCGACTGCCAGCGGCTCGTCTTCGGCAGACAGGGCCAGCACGTCGATGGTTAGACGGCTGGTGTCGAGCTTTCCATTGCGGGGCATCTTGGGCAACGTAGCAATCAAGTCCGTCTTCACCGCTTGGATGGCAGCGTTCACGTCCTCGATCCGCTTCAGAACAGCGGCGTCCTCGTTCTCGCCGTTGGTCATCGCCTCGTGGATGGCTTCTCGAAGCATCGACATGGCGGCGTCACGCTCGATGCCTGCCCGTTCCCAGAAGTAGGCGAGGACGCTGACGAGCGGGATGCTGACGGTTGGTGCAATCATCTGGTCGTCGTGCTTCTCGATCTCTCCACGGACACGCACGATCAGCGTCTCGTTGACTTCATGCTTTCCGACCGGCAGATCGGCGGCTTCGTTCTTCCAGCTTTTGGCGAGCAGAGCTTTGGTGTTGGCGAGCATGAGGTGTCTCCTGTGAAGTGGTGGTGACTGAAAGTGCCGAGCAGGACTGCGGTGACAGCAAGAGATGCTGCGGTCTCCGAGTGTTGGGCAGGAAGACCGCAGATCGTCGATGTTCACCGGCTGATTCCTGCTCGGCACTTGACTAGCAGGTGCCTCATTCGTCGCCGAGGAGTTCCTTCACCTTGTCGGTCACGTCGGCTTCGAATGCGTCGGCGGCGAGAGCGGTGAACGGGAACTCGGCGTTCCGGGCGTAGTGGTTAGCGGCGAACGTGCCGTCGAAGAACCCGGCGCAGGCGCTGCCCGAATACTTCAGCGTGTGGATGCAGAGATCGACGCCGATGACGTACTCGTGTTGGTCGCACTTCTCGGCGATCAGACGAGAGATCAGTTCGTCACGGTCGTCCTCGTCGTCGGCATCTTCGAGATCGGCGACCACGTTCTCTGCCACGTCGGTAACGGCCTGCCAGTAGTCGTCGTGTTCCTGCTTCGCTTGCTCCTGACACATGAAACCTCCAGTGCAACTTTTGGAATGGAAGAGACCGAGAGAGCCGCCCGTGGGTGATCTGCAAGAGGCGTCGAGGCTTCGCTGTCGCAGTGGTGTCTGCCACACGCTGGCCAGTCGTGGTGGCAGTCCTGTTGCTCGCTTGGCGTCGTAGCCTGACCGTCAGTGCGATCACCGTCCGAGCGGCTCTGCTCGGTTGTCCTCAAGGACACGGCACTAGCAGGTGCCTACCTCGTCGGGGACGGGCACGGGTTGAACTCCGGCGTGCGGACGTGGGAGAGGAGGTAGTCAACGGCTTTCGAAGCCGTCGCTGCGGCACGGAAAATGAACCTCGTGTCGCCCTTCATGGCTTTGATCCAATGGGCGAGATACCGAGTGCAGTTCTCGATGTTCTCGCTGGCAGGCAGGCCCAGTTCGGCCAGCAGGAACGAAGCCCCCAATTCGGCAACCAGTTCGCCCAGAGCGTAGGCGTTCTCCTCTTTCGCTCGGTCGAAACCGATCCGCTTCTCGCTCCAATGGGTCATTTCGTGGGCGAGCGTTTGGTAATACGTCTCACTCGACTCGAACTGATGACGTTGGGGCATCTGGATGTAGTCGCTGCCCGGCGAGTAGAACGCTTTGTTGCCGCCATGCCGCAGATCGATCCCGACAGCGGCGACAAGGCGGTCCATCGCCTCAAACCGTTCAAAGATCGTGTCGGACGGTTGGGCGAACCCGATGCGGAATTGATCGAGTCCGGTGGTCTGCTCAACGTTGAACACGCTGAAATTCCGCATCACGAGGAACTTGTCCTCAACCTGCTCGCCCATCTCGTTCGTGCGTTCCCGGCTGAGCGGTTTCCATAGCACGATCTGAATGGCCTTCTCCCCCTTCTTCACGCTGGCACCGGCCTGCTTGATCTGGTTGAACGTGCCGAACCACTTGCTCTGGTAGCCACGCTTCATTCCGGCCACAACTTGCAAGCACAACTGGTTGATGCCCTGATAGGCACGGCCCGTTGACAACGACGTGGCCAGCCCGAGGCCGTTTGGGTCGGCTGCCCACGGCTTGCGCCATGCCGGAAGGCCACCGGCCTCCAAACTCTCGATGATCGTGCTGGTGATGGTGCTGCGGATGTCGTTTGCGTTCATTTCGTCGCTCCTTTGTGGTTGTGAGTGGGAACGACGGCGATAGCGGGTGCCTCGGCCTCCTTCTGAAAAGGCGAATACAACTTTTCGATTGGCAGCGGCGCAGCGAGGCACCTCGCAGTAGGAAGGACGCAATCATTTGGCGATAATGGCCCAGAAAAAGGACAAAGCGATGAACGAACGAATCGAGACGATCAAGGCATTTCACGAATGCCGAAACTTCGGCACGGCGGACAAGCTACGCACGGCCCAGCGAAATGTCGCAGCAGCTTATCGTTCGCTTTCATCGGACGAGTGCGGCACGCTTGCTCGGTTCGCCGTGGAAAGCGGCAATGGTGACATCCTTTCTCATCTCGCCTGCTTCCAGCCGGGTAGCCTTTCTGGTCTGCATCTCGAACTGGCGCAGAAGGGCGTGCTTTACCCTCCAGTGATCTTTCACGGCGCTGACCAACAAGCGACGAACCTCCTGATCCAACAACTCGATAATGGCGAAGCCGAGAACGTAAATCTGTCGCTGCTGGCTCTTGCGTGGGCCGACAACTCCGACGTGCAACAAGCCTTTCACAGTTGGCGAGCCACCCCGCCTTCGTGGTCCAAATCCCTTCACGTCCCGCCTCACGAATACGCCGACTCAGCGGGCTGGGAACTTACAGAGAACGGAGAAAGGCGAGGATTGCTCCTCAACGAGTCCTACCCACTTGTTACGCACGATCATCCCGATGCCGTCCCCAGCGCAGTTCAGACCAATGCTCCCAGCGAATCGTCGTGCCAGTGGTGCGGACGCAGAATGACTGCCCTTTTCGACTTTGACTTGAGCAATGCGTTGCTTGCCTCTCTCGGGATCGAAGGGAGTCGCCTGCGGATCGAGACCTGTGACGTGTGTACTTGCTACGGAATGGTCTTCACGCAGGTTGACTGGAGTGGAGGAGTATCGTGGCATCCGGCGAACGTTCGTCCCGACTACCTGCCTGATGATGCAGCCGACTGGGACTTTCCGAAAGCTGACGCATTGGTTCTGAGCGGCCAGCAACGTCCCATCACCGAGTCTGCTGACCGAAACATGCCGATCTCGTTTTCACAGGTTGGTGGACATCCATCGTGGGAACAGGATGCCGAATACCCTCGCTGTCCGTCGTGCCAGCAAAGAATGGTCTTCATCGCTCAACTCAGCAACGAGGACTACGCAGCCGCCGAGGGCATCTACTACGCTTTTGTGTGCCGTGACTGCCGTGTAGCGGCAACCCACTACCAGCAGACCTGAGAAATCGTGCGACATAAGTGGCGAGAATCAACATGGAGCAGATGTAGATACCCCAATGCCAACCCTCGATGAGATCAAAGACACGCTGTGGCTCTACAGCACCCACCAGCAGCATCCATCGCAGGTGGATGAGGCGTATGCCAATCTGAAAGACTTCGGCGAAGCGGTCGTGGACGGGCTGATGTGGGCGCTTCAGCAGGACGACATCGATCTGAAGTTGCTCGGCCTGCAACTGCTTCAGGAGCATTACTCCGACGCCGAGCGTGCGTTGCCTGCCATGCGTGCCTTGATCTCCGACGACGAGGACCGGCTCGTGCGGGTGACGGCGATCAACACTGCCAACGTGATGGGCGATTCGATCGAAGACCTGATTCCGCTCCTGACTCCACGGCTCGAATCGGATTACGACTTCGAGCGACTCTGTGCGGCGGCGAATCTGTGGCGCATCTGCCGTTCGGAAGATGCCCTCGTCGTGCTTCGGCGAGAAGCGGCTCTGGAAGGATCGCCGATGGCAGAAATGGCGAAAGGGTATCTGGAGGAGGCCGACGAATGACGTGGAGAGATTGGTACGACTCATTAGCCAAGCCGTCGTGGACACCAGAACCGGCCACCATCGGGCTGATTTGGCAGATTCTCTACCCAATCATCCTCGTCACGTTTGGCTTCGTGTTCGTGCAGGCGATCCGCAAGAAAGTGCCGTGGAAGGTGGCCCTGCCGTTTGCCATCAACCTCGTGGCGAACCTGATCTTCACGCCGATTCAGTTTGGACTGAGGAACCTGCCGTTGGCGGCTGTGGACATCCTGATCGTCTGGGGAACGATCATCTGGATGATGATTGCAGTCTGGAAGCACTACAAGTGGATCGCCGTGGCACAAGTGCCATATTTCGTGTGGGTGTCGATTGCGACCGTGCTGCAAATGTCAATCACAGTATGGAACTGGGAAAAATGATCTTTCGACTTTCTCAAAATCTCAACACGAAGATCAAAGCGGGCAAGCTGGCTGAGATGCCGCTCGACGAGAACCCGTATGCAGATTGGTCATGCCACCTTTTCACAGCCGACCGCACGCAGTACATCCTTCTGAGCAACACGGCTTCGCTGTATTCGTGTGTCATGTACGGCAAAGGGATCACCGCCGACAGCCGGTTCATCGAACGTGCCCTCAGCACGATCCGTGAGTTCATGGAAGACGATGGGCAGGCATTCGTCTACCAGAAGTTCATCGCTCCGGCATCATCGACGGTTAGTTTCGCCAAGGCCCTGAATCGCAAAGTCACTGGATCGATGAATGAACTGGTGATGGCGGCGACTTCCTCACTGGAGTCCGGCGAAGTTGCTCCACACGATGTGGGGTTCGGTCTGAACAATCTCCTGTTGTCGGCAATCACCTCCGAAGAGGATCGGGGCTACGGAAGACCGAAAGACGCTTTCAAGAGGTTGTCAATGGAGGGGGAATGAACTTCGCCGTGGCTCACAGCTTCTCTTCGAGATACTCCTTCAACGCCACGGTGCTGTTCTGCTCGACATCGCTGGCGGCGAAGACGAAGGTGACGTTTCCCTCCGTCGTGCGGTGCTTGAGCAGCGTCAGCAGATCGCCTTTCTCGCTGAGTTCCAACCAGTAGCGTTTGCGGAACTCGTCCCATTTCTCCGGGTCGTGGCCGTACCACTTCCGCAGTTCGGTGCTGGGGGCAAGGTCTTTCAGCCAGAGATCAACCGCTGCCTTCTCCTTGCTCACTCCCCTCGGCCACAACCGTTCTACGAGGATGCGTAGACCATCCTGCTTGGACGGTTCGTCGTAGACTCGCTTGAGGCGGATCATGCTGGGTTACCTGCTCAATTAGGGGGGCTTCGCCACATTATTAGCTGCGATGGTATTTCGAGAGACGATCCACCATCCAAGGGGGTTCACCAGATTCCTTCTCTAAGGCATCGTAATGTGCCACAGCCTCCCGCCAGTGGTGTTCGTGTTGGCCGTGCCGGTAGTCATCTTCAACCCAACGAAAATATGCGTTCTCTTCGATCCAATTAAAACGCATTTCTGCTTCGTAATCCGAGCAAGTCTCGTTGTACATATACTGGTGAACAAAATCCGAGAACTCATCCCATGCCTTCATAATCAATGGATTCTCAATTCGATGGGACCCATTGAACTCTTCTTGTAGATACTCTTCCAAGTGTCGTGGAAACTGAATCGTTCCCCCATCCACTTGGAATCGTGACGTGACACTTGAGCGGTAGTTGGCATACTCACTGAACTGTTTCTCCAATGGAATTCCATGCTTTAACTCAAGCCCAATGGCCGTCTCTAGTTCTCGAATCGACATTGGCACAAACACAATGCGATTCTTGAAATCTTTCCAGTTTGCGATGTCTGACGATGCAATTTCATCGATTCTATCAGCAAGATCAGGAAGCGCATGAAAAGGAAACGGATCGTGCATAACGAGTGCGTAGATGATTGTTTCTATCCCATGAACTCTATCCGTACCAACGTCTTTTGAATCAACCCTTTTCAGAAACTTTGTAATTTGCGTCAGGGCATGTGTGACAGTCTGTTTAATATCACTGTCGATTTGATCGGGAGTCCCACCGCTCTGCCATGCGAGAGCGGGCTGCCGTGCTTTACATTCAAAGAAGATTGGAAGCACGTTGGGCCGCATGAGAATCCAATCCGGGCTGTCTGCTTTTTGCCTTTTTGTCCCGTATTCAAACTCTGGAGACAAACAGTTGTCGGCGTCATGTAGTTGCTCAAGCTGAAGTCCAACATAGCGTTGAAAGAGACGCTGAAAAGTCGTTCGCATGTCGTTGCGATACGGCTGCTTATTGCCTCGTTCTCGTTCTTGGTTTGCGTAATCCTCCAGTAAATCATAGTAGAAGCCGGGAATGGCCCGTCGTATAACAAACACGGGAAACGGACTGCAATATCTGTCAGGGCCAAGCTGAACAAACGGAAAATCCCGAAGGATGTTGAACTCCGAAACCCAGTTTCCCACTTGCCCACTGCTGTCCCGGTATTTTGCGTCATTCTCGTATAGATGCAGGAGTTCGTCTTGTGTTCGCCCAAGCTTTCGCAGGATGGCGGCAAGCGTTTCATTAAAGTGATCGTTGCGTGGGGTATCGGAAAAGAAATGTGGAGAGAGCAACCACTTTCTCGAATCTTGTCGTGCCAACAAAAAATAATACGCATATACGGCGTACATCACGACCCAAAGGTCTTCGAGACCGACGCCGAAGACTCTTGAAAACTCACCTGAGATATCTTTGACGGGAACGTCCTCATTCTGCACGAGTCGATAGAACATCAGGAAGTTGCGAGCGATCAGCCCATCGACAGGATCGTTAACAACAGTAATCAGATACGCCTGTCGGACGAGATAGGCGATCATCGTTGCATTAAGATCACCTTGAGCGTCTTCTCTGGAATACCAAGGAAGTGAGTTGGCAGCACGCAAGAACCATAATTCCTCTGACGACGCATCTTGGGTGATTCTCATTGGCCGTCCGTCTGGCGACCCCCACAAGGCAAAAGCTTTTGCGAGGAACGACAGATTAACTGAGTTAATGATTCGCCGAGCGTCTCGTGTATCAGGAATCCAGTCGTGGTGACAACTCAACTGTGTCGTGACTTGCATTCCATGCGCAAATAGAATCTTCGACACACGAGAGTGAAATTCGTCGATCTGAACACTTCGATCAAATGATGCGGCCAAGAGTGCATCTGTCATCGGGACTCTCCTTCTGCTCGGACTCCCTTACCGCCAATGCCGACACACAAGCGAGTAACAGTACGGTTGTGCCAAAGAATGTGAGTACAAAATACTTCCACCCGTTCGACAATCATAACGCAGTTTGGTAAGGTTTACCAATGCTGTCCCCGCCGATCCAGTGGGCCGCACTCGTTTTTGGAGACCGTCTGTGGAAAACCTTCGGGACTTCCTGCGAATCTCGGAAGCAGCCGAGTATCTCGGGGTCTCGCCGAACACGCTTCGTAACTGGGAAAACGCTGGCAAGATCGCCGCTCACCGACATCCGGTGAACGGCTACCGGCTCTTCAAGCAGGAAGAACTGGACGCCTTGCTCAAGCAGTTGCAGGAGCCTCGGCCAGCACCCAAGAAGGGCTGATCGAACGGGAATTCGTGGATTGAGGGTCAGGGAACAATGGAACCACCATTCTGGAACATCATCACGCCGTCCCAATACGAATGGGAGCGCCGTGGGTTGGACTTCATCCGGGCGGGTCTGCCCAATCACGACCCGTACCGGGCGTGGGCCAATTTCGAGTTCCAGACTGCTGACGGGGCCATCTACGAAGTCGATCTGCTCGTCCTGACGAAGCAAGGCTTCTGGCTCGTCGAGATCAAAAGCTGGCCCGGAAAAGTCCGTGGCGATGTGGCGACGTGGACTCGCACGCACGACGGCAAAACGATCACCGAAGACAACCCGGTTCTCCTCGCTAACCGCAAAGCCAAAGCTCTCGTCTCGTTGCTCAAGTCCCAGCAGGCCACTCGCAACATCCGAGTGCCATGGATGGAAGCGGTCGTCTTTCTCTCCGCAGATGATCTCCAGTGTGAACTGAGCGGCCCCGCCCTCAATCGTGTTCTGCTTCAGGATCGCCAGCCGAAGGATTCGACTCCCGAACGCAAGGGCATCCTTGCAGCGCTGCTCAATCGTCAGGGACCGGGGATCGAGCCGGACAATCGCAGTCTGATCGACAGCAAGGTTGCCAAGGCCCTCTCTCGGGCGATGGAACAGGCAGGCATTCGTCCCTCGCAGAAGTCACGTCGAGTCGGTGACTATGTTCTCGGTGAACTGCTGGCCGATGGTCCGGGCTACCAAGACCGATTGGCCAAGCACGCCTCATTCGAAAACGTCTTTTGTCGAGTCCGCCAGTACACGGTGGCGCAGGCTGACTCCGAGGAAGAGCGTCAGCGACGGAAGCGAGCGGCGGCTCGTGAGTTCCAGATCATCCAGTCGCTCAACCATCCGAACATCCTGCCGGTGCTGGATTACAAGGAACATGAACTCGGCCCAGCCCTGCTGTTCCGCTACCTCGATCCGAACTCGGTTCGATTCGATCATTACCTCGCCACGAATTGCCACAAGCTGACCACTGAGCAGCGGCTCGACATGCTGCGGCAAGTGGCCGATGCCATTCGCTACGCTCATCGCAAACGAGTGATCCACCGGGCACTCGGGCCGCAGAGCATTCTGGTCAACGACGCCGAGTCGAAGACGCCTTCGCTTCAGGTCTACAACTGGCAGGTCGGCGTGCGTGATACCAGCACGACTTCGGGCCGAGTCACCAACGTCGAAGACTTGGTGGAAGCGCAGTCGTTCGTCTACATGTCCCCCGAGGCCATCGCCGACCAGCGGAAGGTTACGGAAGCCTCGGACGTGTTCTCACTGGGTGCCATCGCCTACCACCTGTTCGCCTCCCGGCCACCGGCTGGCAGTCCGTCTGAGTTGGCTAAGATTCTGCGGGAGAAGAAGGGACTTAGCCTGTCCGCCGTGGTTGATGGTGTCGGGCCAAAGCTGGAAGAGATGATCCAGTGGTGTACTCACCCCGATGTGAACACCCGAGTCGGTTCCGTCGAAGATTTCCTCGCCCTGCTGGATGATGTTGAAGACGAACTCACTGCTCCTGAAGAAACCTTCGTTCCCGATCCGTTACAGGCCAAACGTGGCGACAGGCTCGAAGGGAGCTACATCGTTGAAAAGGAACTCGGCCAAGGAGCCACAGCCAAAGCCCTGCTTGTCACGAAGGACGATCAGCAGTTTGTGTTGAAGGTCGCTCTCACCGATGACGACAACACTCGTCTCCATGATGAAGCCGAAGCTCTCCGCACGATCCACAGCGAGTTCATCGTCGCCATCCATGACGAACTGGAGATGTCTGGCCGCACGGTGCTGGTGCTTCAAAAGGCTGGCGATGAAACACTGGCCGGTCTGCTGCGGAAGGAGGGCGTCCCCGGTTTGGAACTGCTTGGTCGCTACGGCGACGACCTGATGTCGGCGGTCGCTTCGCTGGAACGCCACGGCGTCACTCATCGAGACATCAAGCCGGACAACATCGGCATCCGCTCCCTCACCAAGCAGCGAAACCAACTGATCCTGTTCGACTTCTCGCTCACGGGTGCCCCGCTCGACAACATTCGAGTCGGCACCCCCGGCTACATCGATCCCTTTCTTCCCAACCGCAAGCCGCTGCGTTGGGACTTGTCGGCGGAACGCTACTCTGCTGCCGTCACGTTGTACGAGATGTCGGCGGGTTTCGGCGTCTTGCCGTGCTGGGGAGATGGCAAGTCCGATCCGGCTGTCACCGATGCGGAACTGGTCGTCGATGCCGAGAAGTTCGACGCCAGCGTGAGGGAAGGACTGGTCGAGTTCTTCCATACCGCTCTGCATCGTGATTCGAAGAAGCGGTTCGACAACGCCGAGGAGATGAAGTGGGCGTGGCAGCAGGTCTTCAAGGAGGCCGAGCAGCGCAAGGTCCGCACGCCCAGCGGTGAGGAAGTCGATCTCAGCGTTACGCTCGATCAGGTCGATCTTAAGACCCCGATTGCCGCCCTCGGCCTCAGCACTCGTGCCCGGAACGCACTGGAGCGAGCCAACATCCTCACGGTGCGTGATCTGTTGCTGACGCCGATCATTCAACTCCACACGATGCGTGGAGTCGGCAACCAGACTCGACGAGAAATCACTGAGTTCGTCGCCGAGCTTCGGGATCGCTTCCCCGATGTCCGTGAAGAAGTTGGCACTCGCAAGGACGAGTCCGTTCACGACGAAGACGAACTCACTTCGCTGGAGTTGCTGGAGCAACGAGTCTTCGGCGCTCGCAATTCGAAGAAGGAATCGGAATGGAGCATTCGGTCGGCACTGCTCAAGCCAACGGTCTCGGAAGATTCCTCGTCTGACTTGGTTTGGCCCAGCCAGACCGATGTGGCCGCAGCGCTCAAGACGACGCCGGTGAAGATCAATCAGGTCTTGAGCGCCGACAGGAAGCGGTGGGCCAAAGAGTCTTCACTCAACAGTCTGCGTGCCGATCTGTGTGAAGAGATTCTTCGACTCGGCGGTGTGATGACCGTGCCCGAAGTCACAGAGTTCGTCCTCCTGCGACGACCTGCTGTCGATACGCTCGATACCACCAAGCAGCAACAGATGGCGTCTGCCATCGCTCGTGCCTTGGTCGAGACCGAATCATCACTGGCCGAACCTCGGTTTCAACTGCGGCGAATCAGCGGCAAGACACTCATCGCCTGCACTCGTGATCTGGCGGTCTACGCCGAGAAGCTCGGTCAAGTGGCCGACGAGTTGGCTCTAGCCGATCCGCTGTTGCCTCCGCTGCGAGTCTTCCAAGAACTGTTCGATGTCCCTCAGCCTTCACTGCCGGAAGGTTGCCAGCCGTTCAACAACGAGCGGCTGCTGCGACTGGCGGCGTCGATGAGCAGCATGGCGGCGGTGTCGGCCAAACAGGAACTTTATCCCAAGGGGATGGCTGCCGAGCGTGCGTTGCGGCTGGGGATCGGCGCACTCACTGGGTTGGGACTCGGTGACAACGAAGGCGGGTTCTCGATCACTCAGATTCGTGCCCGTGTCGAGAGCCGGTATCCCGAGGCCGAACGACTGCCGGATCGCCCAGAACTCGATGCCCTGCTGGAGCGTGTCGGTCTCGATGTGCGGTGGAACCCCGAGACCACGACGTACCATCGCCGGGAAGTCTCGGTGATGTTCACGTCGGGTTCATCGATGCCACGTCGTCGCACCACGGCTACCAGCACTCGGCAGGTAGAAGTTACGCCCGACATGGCCGATGCCCGGCAGTTCGAGGAGCGACTTCAGCACGCCTACGACGAAGGGGGCTTCCTCGTCCTTACCGTGCGGCCCAGCCGGATGCGGGCCTGCGAAGCCAACCTGCTCAAGCGGTTCAACGACAACGGCTGCACACTCGAACGGGTCTCGTTCGATGATCTCCTGTTCGATGGTCTGCGAGCCGAGGCTCAGGAACTCGATGTGGACTGGAAGGTCGTCGAACAGGCGGACGGAACGGACAAAGGGAGTCAGGATTGGAAGAACCTGTTGCATCTGGTGAGCGTGGCTCAGCCCAAGATCGAAGAGAACCTCTTAGATCGGAAAGACCATCTGCTGCTGGTGCATCCGGGGCTGATCGCTCGCTACGACATGATGTCGCTGCTGGAAACCCTGCGGGATCGCACCGGCCACGATGCGGCCTGTCCCGGTGTCTGGGTGCTGGTAGCGACTGACGAACAGAACGACATGCCGTTCCTTGATGATGCGGAGATTCCGCTGATCTCACCGGGACAACGAGCCAAGGTCTCCGAGCCGTGGATCGACAACCTGCACCGGGGACGGTCTCCCAAGCTGGCCACAACGGAAATCACTGAAGCGGGTGGGAAATAACGAATGCTGACCATTAAGACGCAACTTCCCGATCTTCGACGGCTCGTCAGCGAACTGGCCGAGGACTTGCTCGCCCGCTCCACCGGCGATGCCAAGATCGGTGCCGGGTTGAAGGAGGCCTTCCAGCAGATTGAAAAGGGTGGCCGCACCGCTCAGGCGTTTGAAGTCTGGCGAGAGGATTATCTCGATCAAGTCGCTGTGGCATGGGTGCTGGCCTGCGTCTTCGTGCGGTTCATGGAAGACAACGGACTGATCGACGAATGCTGGTTGGCCGGGGAAGGCGAGCGCCGCCGCTTGGCCGAGGACACGCACGAACTCTTCTTCCGAAAGAATCCGCACGACACTGACCGGGAGTATTTCCAGCACGTCTTCAAGGAAGTGGGCCAGATTCCTGCCGCCAAGGATTTGTTCGCTGAGGGGAAGACACCACTCTGGGCCGTGGCTCCCAGCGGCGATGCGGCGATGAAGCTGCTCAAGTTCTGGCGGGAGATGGATGCCGAAACCGGGCACTTGAAGCGGTCGTTCCAAGTCGAGAGCAGCGACACTCGTTTCTTGGGCGACCTGTATCAGGAGCTTTCCGAGCGGGCCAAGAAGAAGTTCGCTCTGCTGCAAACGCCGGTGTTCGTGGAAGAGTTCATCCTCGACCGCACCCTCACGCCTGCCCTTGCCGAGTTTGGGTTGGAGAAGGTCCGCATGATCGACCCGACCTGCGGATCGGGTCACTTCCTCCTCGGCGGGTTCGCCCGGCTGTTCGACCTGTGGAGCCAGCGGGAGAGCAACGAAATCAAGGCGGCACAGAAGGCGTTCGATGGCGTCTGGGGCGTGGACATTAACCCGTTCGCCGTGGCGATTGCCCGCTTTCGGCTAATCGTCGCCGCCGTGCAAGCCTGCGGGATCAAACGGCTCAAGCAGGCACCGGGCTGGAACATCCATTTGGCCAGCGGCGACAGCCTGCTGTTTGGCAGCAAGCCGAGCTTTGGAGGCCAGCGGGTCGGCATTGCACAGCAACTGAATCTCTTCGAGGTTCCGGCCATCTACGCCGTGGAAGATCGCAAGACGCTGCAAGAAATTCTCGGCCAAGGCTACCACGTCGTTGTTGGCAACCCGCCCTATATCACGGTAAAGGACAAAGCCCAGAACGAAGCGTATCGGCAACTCTACAGCACTTGCCATAGGAAATATTCACTTGGCGTGCCGTTCACACAGAGATTCTGGGAACTTGCTGTCGGCCGAGACGAAACCGGGCAGGGAACTGGCTATGTCGGAATGCTCTCGGCGAACTCGTTCATGAAACGAGAGTTCGGGAAAAAACTAATTGAGGAGTTTCTTGCAAAACGTGATCTGACGCACATCATCGACACTTCTGGAATGCGTCTTACAGGTCACGGAACGCCGACCGTGATACTGTTCGGGCGCAATCAAAATCCGGTTTCTGAAACACTGAGGGCAATTTTTGGAATTAAGGGTGACCCACCGGCTGTAGACGATGCCGCACTCGGCCCCGTTTGGGCCTCGGTGCTTTCGGGAGTTGACTCCACTGATGGGGCAAGCGAGTACACGTCAAGTGCTGACGCCATCCGATCCACTTTCGCAAGGCACCCTTGGAGCATCGGTGGTGGAGGCGCTGCGGAACTAAAGGAGGTACTGGAAGAGTCAGAAGCGACACTTGGCGATTCTTTGTCTTCTGTGGGTTTCCTTTCAATCCCCGGTGATGAAGACGTGTTTGTAGCCGATGACGTGCGTGTTTGGAGGCGACTTGGCATTGCCGGGATTCGAGAAATGGTAACCGGGGACGGTATCCGAGACTGGCATCATTCATCGTCTGAAGGTTGCATTTACCCGTATGGCCCGGATGGAACATTTACCGCTGAACATGCCGCAGACAAACACTTTTGGAAGTACCGTTCGATTCTCCGAAAGTCACTTTACTTCGGAAAGACCAGAGAACAGCGTGGAATGGATTGGCGAGAGTTCGCAATCTTGCTGACCAGCAAGATGTACTCGCCTCGTGCCATCGCATTCAGCAACGTCGCAACCCACAACCATTTCATCTTCGATGACTGCATGACCCTGTTTGACAGTCATGCGCCGATCATGAAGTTCCCAGCAGAATGTGGCCATCAGGACCATATTGCTGTGTTGGAACTGCTGAACTCATCGGTTGCATGTTTCTGGACGAAACAGACATTTCACGATAAGGGAGGCGGAGGAATCGGCGGCGGGATTGCGCAAGAGATGTGGGAGCACTTCTTCGAGTTCACAGGAACAGGATTCTCGAAGTTCCCTGTACCGACCAGCCAAGCTGGGAATTATGCGGAGACATTGCACTGCCTTGGCAGGGAATATAGTTCATCCCTGCCGAGATTTGCTTGCGAGCGGGCGGTGCCTTCAATTGATAGCCTCAGTAACGCTCATGCGCAAGCTGGTTTAGTTTGGCGAAAGATGATTGCCCTGCAAGAGGAACTCGACTGGCATTGCTACCAGCTTTACGGATTGCTGCCTGACGACCTTCGTTACTCCGGTGAAGACTTGCCGGAACTGGCTCTGGGGCAGCGGGCTTTTGAGATTGTCATGGCTCGGCAGATGGCCAAGGGAGAACTCGAAACAACATGGTTTCAGCGGCACGGGTCCACTCCCCTCACCGAGATTCCGGCCCACTGGCCCGCCGCCTACCGCAAGTTGGTCGAATGCCGCATCAAGCTGATCGAGACGAACAAGGAAATCGCACTCATTGAGAAGCCGGAGTACAAGCGGCGCTGGAACACCGAGTCGTGGGAAGCACAGGAACAGCGGGCGCTCAAGAACTGGCTGCTCGACCGACTCGAAAACCCGAAGTATCGCAAGGGAACCAAGGATCATCCTGAACTGACCACGACGGCACAGATGGCGGACGTGGCCAGTGCCGATCCGGAGTTCCTGCAAGTCGCCGCTATCTACCGGGGCCGACCCGACTTCGACGTGGCCGCACTCGTGGCTGAACTGGTCGAAGCCGAGGCGGTCCCGCTGCTGCCGATCCTGCGCTACAAACCAGCGGGCCTGCGGAAGCGTGAAGTCTGGGAGCGAACGTGGGACTTGCAACGGCAGCAGGACGCCGGGAAAGACGTGGGCGACATTCCGGTTCCGCCGAAGTACGCCACGGCGGACTTTCTCAAGACCGACTACTGGCGGCTGCGGGGCAAGCTCGATGTGCCCAAGGAACGCTGGGTCAGCTACTCACATTGCTCGACCGACAGCGACCCGACGCTCGTGGTCGGCTGGGCCGGATGGAATCACTTTGAGCAGGCGACGGCCCTGATCGCCTACTACGACGCCCGCAAGCGGGAAGGCTGGGACGCCAAGCGGCTGACGCCGCTGCTGGCCGGTCTCGATCAACTGCTCCCGTGGATTCACCAATGGCACCCAGAAATCGACGCCGAGTTCGGGGAAACATTAGGTCAATCCTACGAAGCGATGCTCAAAGCTGACGCCCACGAACTCGGCCTCACACTGGAAGACATCCGAGCGTGGGAGCCACCCCAGAAGACAACGACCCGTCGCAAGAGGAAGACGAACTAATGGACAAACTCATTGCCGACATCCTCGATCTGCCGGAACGGGTGCGGAAGGGCGATTTCGTCCTGAACCTGTCCAAAGGCGTCACCGAGCCGGAAAAGACGCTCGAACAGTACGTCGTCACGCCGCAGCTTGTGGCCTGTTTCGATGACGCCCTCGGGTTCATCCGCAGCGCCGTGGAAGCCTCCAACAGCAAGGCGTGTTACCTGCACGGCAGCTTCGGCTCCGGTAAGTCGCACTTCATGGCCGTGCTGCACCTGCTGCTCCAGCACAATTCCGCCGTGCGGTCGATCCCCGAACTGGCGAAGGTGTGCGACAACAACCAGTGGGTCGAGAACAAGAAGTTCCTGCTCGTGCCGTATCACATGATCGGTGCCCGCAGCATGGAATCGGCGATCCTCGGCGGGTACGTCGATTACGTTCAGGAACATCACGCCGGTTGCCCGCTCCCCGGCGTCTATCTGGCCGACGAAATCTTCGACAACGCCAAGCAGCTTCGAGATCGACTTGGGGACGAGAAATTCTTCGAAGACTTGAACAAAGGGGGCAGCGGAGGTGGTGGCGGCTGGGGCAAGCTCGAAGGCTGGAACGCCGCCCGGTTTGAAGCGGCCCTCGAAGCACCACCCAAGAGCAAGGAACGGAGCCAACTGGTCGGCAAGCTGGTGGAGAACATCTTCCCGGCGTTCCGTGGCATCGCTCAGGGGAAGGACGAAGCCTACGTCGATCTGGACGAGGGCTTGGCGATCATCAGTGAACACGCCAAGACGCTGGGCTACGACGGCCTGATCCTGTTCCTCGACGAACTGATCCTCTGGCTGGCCACACACTCGGGCGATCTGAACTTCGTGCAGATGGAAGGAAACAAGCTGGCCAAGCTGGTCGAGTCCCGCAAGGCCGAACGTCCGGTGCCGATTGTCAGCTTCGTGGCTCGTCAGCGAGACCTGCGTGATCTGATTGGGGATAACGTCGCTGGCGTGCAGCAGTTGAACTTCTCCGATGTGCTGTCGCACTGGGAAGGTCGCTTCCACACGATCACTCTCGAAGACCGCAACCTGCCGGTGATCGCCCAGAAGCGTGTCTTGAAGCCGAAGAACGATGCGTGTCGGGCTGAGCTTGAACAGGCATTCGAGCAGACGGCCAAGGTGCGACAGGAGATCATGGAAGTCCTGCTGACTCGGGAAGCTGACCGGGCGATGTTCAAGCAGGTCTACCCGTTCAGCCCGGCGTTGATCCAAGCACTGGTGGCCGTATCGAGTGCGCTCCAGCGAGAACGGACAGCCCTGAAGATCATGCTGCAACTGCTGGTCAATCGGCGTGACACGCTGCGACTGGGCGATGTGATTCCGCTCGGCGATCTGTGGGACGTAGTGGCTCACGGCGATGAAGCCTTTACGGATGTGATGCGGGTCCGCTTCGAGAACGCCAAGAAGCTGTACCAGAACCGGCTGCGTCCGATGTTGGAGCAGCAGCACGAGATCGACTACGAGGTGGACAAGCAGAGAGCCAAGGACAACGAAGATATCGAAGGCCGACTGTCTCGCTTCGAAAACGACGACCGGCTCATCAAAAGCCTGCTGCTGTCGTCGCTCGTGCAGGGTGTGGACACACTCAAGAACATGACCTGCACCCGGCTGGCCGCACTCAACCACGGCACGATCCGGTCTCGTATTCCGGGCCGGGAACATCAGGTCGTCGCCCAGAAGCTCCGCACATGGGCAGGTATCTGCGGCGAACTGCGTGTCGAAGGTGATCCGGCCAACCCCACGGTGTCGCTGGAACTGGAAGGGGTCGATACCGAAGGACTGATCGAAGCGGCCCGAGTCTTCGACAACCCCGGCAACCGGCAGTCACGCATCCGGGGAATGCTGTTCCAGTCGCTCGGCATTCCCGATCAGGACGAGATGTTCATTGGCTACAACTTCCTGTGGCGAGGCAGCCGCCGCTCGTGCGATGTCCTGTTCACGAACGTCCGGGCGCTACCCGATGAATCGCTGCGATCACAGGACGAGTGGAAACTGATCCTCGACTTCCCGTTCGACTCCGAAGGGCACACGCCTGTCGAGGACTTAGACCGCCTGAACAAGTTCCGTGACAAGAACGAAGCCCATCGCACCATTGTCTGGCTGCCGTCGTTCTTCTCGACTCGCACACAGGCCGAACTCGGCAAGCTGGTCATCATCGATCACCTGCTGCGGGGCAGTAACCTCGACCAGTACGCCAAGCACCTCTCGCTTCAGGATCGGGAGACGGCTCGGCTGCTGCTCAAGAACCAGCAGAGTGCGTTGCAATCCCGACTGACTCAGGTGGTCGAAGCTGCGTATGCGATTCGCAGTGAACCGACGCCGGGATCGCTCGACAGCGCCTACGACATGTCGGACTCGCACTTCCAGTCGTTGTTCCCGTCGCTGCTGATGCAGCGGCCCGTGGGAGCGACTCTTGGCGAAGCGATGGAGCATTTGCTCGATCAGGCGTTGTCGCACCAGTATCCGAAGCATCCGAAGTTTGCTCAGGAGATCAAGCTCGGCAAGGACTTGAAGCAGGTGCTTGAAGTCTGCCAAGAAGCGGCCCGGACTCAGGATGGCCGGGTGTTCGTGGAAGACAAGGCGGTGCGACTCAAGCTCCGCAACATCTGCAACCCGCTCGATCTTGGGCAGATGTCCGAAACGCATTTCGTGCTGGGAGCGTTCTGGAAGAACCACTTCAACCGGATGTTGTCGCAGTCGGATCAGACTCATCCCACGGTCGCCGATCTGAAGCGCTGGATGGAACAGCCGGATGAACGGGGACTGCCTCGGGAGATCGAGCATCTACTGGTGCTGGTCTACGCCGACCAGACGAATCGGTCGTTCGTCCGCTACGGCGGCAACTACGTCCCGTCGCTGGACGACATGCCGAACGATCTGGAGCTTGTCGAGCAGCAACTTCCCGACGTGAAGGATTGGGAGACTGCCGTGCAGCGAGTCTCGGAAGTCTTCGGCCATGCGATCTCTCGACTGCTCAACGCCGGAAACTTGACGACGCTGGCCTCGAAGGTGAAGGAGAGCGTGACGAGCTTGAAGGCCGACTGCGAAAGTCTGCCGGATCGCCTGCAACTGATCCTGAAGAACCTGAGTGTTGCGGACGGCGACATCGAAAAGGCCGACCGGGTGAGGACCGCCAAGGCTATGCGGAAGCTGCTGGGTGATTGTGAAGGCAAAGAAGCCACGGCGCTGGTGGGTATGATCGCCTCGGCCAAGATGGACACCTCGGGCACAGCCATGGGGCGCAGTTTCAAGTCGGCGACTTCGATCTTGGATTGCCTGCGGAACACGAAGTGGGACTTGTTCAACGGCGTCTCACATCTGGGTGACGAACGGAAGACTCAGGCCGACCTGCTGATTCAGGATGTGCGGTCGGCGTTGTGTGCCGATGAGTTGGCTTTGGCTGGTGGACTGGCCTCCAAACTGTCGGAGGCAGAGAATCGAGCGATCAAGCTGCTGACGCCACCCAAACCGAAGCCCGACGATCCGATTCCCCCACCGCCACCACCGAAGAAGGGCTGGAAGCAAGTCGGCACCGGCAGCCGGTCTCGGCTGAACCATGATGAGTCTCTGACTGAGGCGCAAGGACTGGTCCAAAAGTTGGAACAGAACCCGAAGCTCCGACTCACGATCCATTGGACCTTGGAGGAGGAGTCTGAATGAGCGTCGGCATGTTGAGTCCTCAGCAGGTTCGTTCCCTCGTGGAAGACAAGTGGCAGCGAGACATCGATGCTCTGGCTGTCGGTCTGCACGTTGCTCCGTCGTTGGTGGGACCGAGTGAAGTCGATTTCGAGTTCGGCAAGGCCAAGGTCGTCCGGGCCGACACGGTGTTCGAAGTGCGTGAAGCCCTGCTGTCCGCCGAGAAAGAGAAACGCCGCCTTGTCCTGCTGACCGGACTTCAGCAGAACGACCTGGGCCATGATGTCGTGGGCCGCTTGGCTCGCAGTCGGCTGTTCGCCGTCGATCACTGGGCCAGCTTGTGTTCGCTGTTCAAGGCCAAGGAACTGGATCGTGCGATCCTTGATCCTGCTATCGCCCAAGCGTTGATGGAGTACGCACCGCCAGACGGCTACCCCCCAGTCTCAGCCGGTTTGCTGGATGCCGGAACTGTCTGGCGAGCGATCTGTCGTCATGTCTTCGACATGGGAGAACGGGAACCCGATCTGGTGTCGCTGCTGCTCTGGGCGTCTTCGGAAAAAGGGACGAAGCGATACCAGAAGGCCGGTGACGAGGTGTGTGCCAGTCTGCGGCGTCGGTTGATCCACAACCTTGGAGATGCTGCCGATTCGATTCTGCGGTTCCTTGAAAGTGATTCAGGACCGGCCGCACTGGCGTTGGCTGTAGCCTGTCAGGTGGTCTTCGGTTCGGGCGATGACTCGACGCTGGACGCTGCTGCTGCCCGCATGGAGCAGTACCACGGCAACAAGCCGCTACCCAAGGCCATTGGGCGGACGTTGGGGAAAGTGGCCGTCGATGCGATTGCCGATCTCGACAGACATGATGATCCCCGCATCGCTCAGCAACACTTGCAGCGGGCCGACGAGTTGCTGAAGCAGTTCATCTGCGAGGAGTACGCCTACCGCAGCACGCTCACCCGCCTTTCATTCGAGCAACGACTGGGACGACTGGGCCACGCCATCCAAGCAGCCGTGAAGAAGACCACGGTCGAGAACATCACCGCTTGTGAGTCTCGCTTGGAAGACATTGCCGAACATCGCTTCGCCAAGCTGGGGCGTAACAAGGATCAGGTCTCCAAAGCTGAGATGGCCGTGCGGTTGATCCGCTGGTTGAAGACTCCGAACACTGCTCCTACCTCGTTTGCAGATCGAGCGAGTTACCATGTGCGAGAGATGTCATTCGTCGATTGGGCACGGGAACCGCTGTGCCGAGGCGAAGACGTGGCGGACCTGTCGTCGGCATATCAGCTTCTCGACCAGACCGTGCTTCAGCGTCGAGAAGAGATCAGCCACTCCTTTGCGAAGTCGCTGGCTGACTGGTCGTCGGTCGGTTCGAAGGATGCTGGCGTCCTCGGCGTCGAGGACGTGCTGAACAAAGTCGTCAGCAAGGTCGTGGAAGCTGGCAACAAAGTGTTGCTGGTGGTTCTGGACGGCATGAGTTGGGCGATCTGCCACGAACTGCTGGAGGACATCCGGCAGGATCACTGGTTCGAATCGACACTCGACGAGTCCAACGTACTACCAGCGCCGGTCATCGCCACGATCCCCAGCGTCACCAACTTTTCTCGGGCCAGTCTGCTGTCCGGGGCGCTCGCCAAGGGAGACCAGAACCTAGAACGGAAGAACTTCGAAGCGAACAAGGCTCTCGTGGAAGTTTGCGAGAAGAAGTATCCCCCGATTCTGTTCCACAAGCAGCAGTTGACCGAAGGCAACCGGGGAGCGATCTCTGCCGAGCTTTCGGCAAAGCTCACATCTCCTCAGCACAAGGTGGTGGGCGTCGTCATCAATGCCATCGATGATCGACTGAGCAATGCCCAGCAGGTCATCGAACATTGGTCGATCAGCCGGATCAGTCCGCTGCGTGCGTTGCTGCGACTGGCTCGTGACTCAGGCCGAGTCGTGATCCTCGCCAGCGATCATGGTCATGTCTGGCATCGCCCGGATGGAACGTACCGTCCTTACGAAGAGAGCAGCCGGTGGCGCAGCAATGACGGCAAGTGCGGTGACGACGAGATGGTCCTGACTGGCAGTCGAGTCATCGCTGGCGACAAGTCAGTGATCGTCCCGTGGACCGAGAAGGTGTACTACGGTCGCCAGCAGAACGGCTATCACGGTGGGGCGACCCCGCAGGAAATGCTCTGTCCGCTCATCCTGCTGACTGACAAGACCAGCGCCTATTCTGGCCTTTATCGATGCGAGTACCCGAAGCCTGACTGGTGGTCGGCGGCTCCGGTTGCCTCACCCGAAGTCGAAGAAGCGCAGGTCACGATCACGGTTCCCGTCAAGGTTGGTCCACCGACGCTGTTCGACATGGAGTCGGACGAGAAGCCGGTCGCCAAACCGACGAAAGAGGAGAAGAAGGGAACGAAGGCTGGTGCCGACTGGATCGCTGCACTCTTCAAGTCTCAGGCATACAAGGATCAGAAGACGATGATCCGTCGCCACCCGGTCGAAGACGAAGTGTTGCAGATGTGTCTGTCGGCACTCGATTCCAGTGGTGGCATCATGACCCCTGCGGCCTTTGCCAAAGCCGCCGATGTCCCGATGGCCCGGCTCGACGGTCTGGTCGTCAAGATGCAGCGAGTGCTGAACGTTGATGGATACGAGATTCTGACGCTAGATCGCACCGAGAACCGTGTGGAACTAAACGTCGCCAAATTGAAACGCCAGTTTGATCTGGACTAAGCGAACCATGGAAATTAGCCCCGAACGACGCCGAGAAATCATCGCTGCCTTGCGGAAAGGCACGGTGCCCCAGCGTGGACTCGATTTCCTCGCTGTCGGCCTGCAACGCTTTGAGAACGTGATCTCCGAAGAACTCGATGACGTGGCTCAGGGGAGTGCGATCTTCAAGGCCGTGCGAGGCGAGTACGGCTGCGGCAAGACGTTCTTCGCTCGCTGGGTGCAGGAGTACGCCAAGAAGAAAGGCTTTGCGACTGCTGAAGTCCAAATCTCCGAGACAGAGACTCCGTTGCATCGACTGGAGACCGTCTACCGCCGAGCCATGGAGCAGCTTTCGACTCCTGACTGTTTCCTCGGAGCGTTCCGGTCGGTGATCGACGGCTGGTTCTACGGACTCGAAGAGGACGTTCTGGCCGAGAGCACTGTCGATCCTCAAGATGAGAAAGCATTGGCGAACCGGGCTGACGAACTCTTGGAGCAGCGCCTCGGCGAGATAACTCGGGCGACTCCCCAGTTTGCATCGGCCCTGCGAGCGTATCGAACGTCACAACGGGCAGGAGATCATGCGACAGCGGAAGGTCTGGCCGGTTGGCTGGCCGGGCAACCGCACATTGCCGCCGCCATCAAACGAGAAGCCGGGATCAAAGGCGATGTGGACCACTTTGCCGCTCTCAGCTTCCTGCGAGGACTGCTGCTCATCCTGAAAGACTCCGGTTACTCAGGGCTGGTGCTGGTGCTGGACGAAATCGAGACCATTCAGCGAGTCCGATCCGACGTGCGTGAGAAGGGACTCAACGCACTGCGGCAGTTGATCGACGACATTGATGGCGGACGGTTCCCCGGCTTGTACTTGGCCATCACGGGGACGCCCGCCTTCTACGACGGGCCACAAGGCATTCAACGGCTGGAACCTCTCGCTCAACGATTGCATGTGGACTTCCAGACCGACGCTCGCTTCGACAACCCCCGAGCGGTGCAGTTGCGCCTGACGACGTTCGATCACGACCGGCTGGTGGAAGTCGGAACAAAGGTGCGTGACCTGTTTGCTGCCGACTGCAAGGCTCCGAACCGAGTGCGATCACTGGCGGGAAACGACTACATCGACTCACTGGCACGGTCGCTGGCCGGGAAGCTGGGTGGCAAGGTCGGCATCGCCCCTCGACTGTTCCTGAAGAAGCTGGTCGCCGACGTGCTAGACCGGATCGACCAGTACGACGACTTCGATCCTCGACAGCATTACCAGTTGACCGTGACGAGCAATGAGATGACGAACGTGGAACGAGAAGCACAGGCCCAAAACGTGGACGACATCGAGTTAGACGTGTGAATGCCTTCGACCGACTACATCCTGCACTCCAACATCACATCGTTAATTCTCTCGGGTGGAGAGAGTTGCGAGAAGTGCAGTCGTTGTCCATCGACGCATTCCTGACCGGGGCCAATCTCGTCATTCTTGCACCCACGGCTGGCGGGAAAACCGAGTCAGCGTTCTTTCCCGTGATCTCCCAGATGCTCGAAGAATCGTGGTCGGGCATCTCAATTCTCTACGTCAGTCCGATCAAGGCGTTGCTCAACAATCAGGAACAGCGTCTTGACAAGTACCTGCGTCTCGTTGGACGGCAGGCGGCGTTGTGGCATGGAGATACTCCGCAGGGCGAACGGCGACGGATTATTGCGGAACAACCAGACTGCCTCCTGACCACTCCAGAGTCGCTGGAGGTTCTGCTTGTCTCGCAGAAGGTCGATCATCACCAGTTCTTCAGTAACGTGCGTGTGGTGGTCATCGACGAGCTTCACGCCTTTGCTGGTGACGACCGTGGCTGGCATCTGCTGTCCGTCTTTGCCCGGATCGGCAAGATCGCAGGCCGGGACATTCAACGGATCGGCCTCTCGGCCACAGTCGGCAACCCCACAGAGATGCTCGGCTGGCTATCATCGGGTTCCGAGCGTCCCCAGCAGGTCGTCTGGCCGAAGGGGAGCGACTCGAAGCCACCCGATGTTCAACTGGACTATGTGGGATCGTTGGCGAATGCCGCTAAGGTCATCAGCCTGCTGAACCAAGGCGAGAAACGCTTGGTGTTCTGCGACAGTCGCTCCCGAGTTGAGCAGTTGGCGGTGTCGCTACGACAGTACGGTGTGGATACGTTCGTCTCCCACAGTTCACTCGGACTGGATGAACGTCGTCAGGCCGAAGAAGCGTTCGCCCAGCGCCAGAACTGTGTGATCGTGGCCACCAGTTCGCTGGAACTCGGCTTGGACGTAGGTGATCTCGACCGGGTGATCCAGATAGATGCTCCCGGTACGGTGTCATCCTTCCTGCAACGCATGGGGCGCACAGGCCGAAGGTCACACACAACCCGCAACTGCCTCTTTCTGGCCACGAATGATGAAGGGCTGTTACGGGGAGCGGCCTTGATCGAATTGTGGCAGCGGGGTTACGTCGAGCCGGTTCAGGCCCCTCCTTGCCCCTACCACATACTGGCTCAGCAGTTGATGGCGTTGATCCTTCAGGAACGAGGGATCGGCAAGTCTCAGTGGTTCTCGTGGATCGAGCGAGTGCCCGGCTTCGCTCAGATGCCGCCAGAGCGGGTTGCCGAACTCGTGGAGTTCATGATTGCCAAGGGCATTCTGTGGAGCGACAACGGCATCTTGGCATTCGCCCCCGAAGGAGAAAACACCTTCGGGCGTCAGAACTTCATGGACATCCTGTCGGTCTTCACCTCGCCGCCGCTGTTCACAGTGATGTCCGGGCAGAAGGAACTGGGCAACGTCCATGAATCGACGTTCTACAAGCGAGAGGAAGGCCCGGCGATCTTGGTGCTGGCTGGACGAAGCTGGAAAACCAAGCATTTGGACTGGAAACGCCGGATCGCTCACGTCGAGCCAACTGACGAAAAGGGTCGATCACGCTGGCTCGGTGAAGGCCAGATGCTCAGTCACGCTGTCTGCCAAAGCATCCGCCGTATCCTCGCCTCCGATGAAGATGAACCAGCTTGGTCACGCCGGGCCGTGCAGCAGTTCACCGAACTGCGTGACGAACACCCGTGGGTCTCACCGGATGCCACGAGCCTCGTGCAGATGCCCAACGGTCAGGTCCGCTGGTGGACATTCGCAGGAGGCGTGGCGAACACGTTGCTCGCTGATGCACTGAAACCACATTGTGACGTGAAGAGCGACAACCTCTCGCTGAGCTTCCCCACGGCATCATCGCTGGACACGGTTGTCGAATACATCAATGGCATCCAGCCCGAGACGATCAGGCCGTTCCCAAACACCGACGCCATGGAGAACCTCAAGTTCTCCGAATGCCTCTCCCCCGGAATTGCTGCTGAGGTGTTCGTGTCTCGGTTTGATGATCGAGTGGGGGTAGCACAAGCGCTAGAGGAACGAAAGAGAATCGTTGCTCATAACTGACAGGAATGAACGGGGAGACATTTTGATGGATGGAACACCTGAATCGGAAGACGTTGCCAACGCACTACCGCCAATGCGAGCATTGGCAACGTTTACGAGTGGTCAATGGGCAGACATCTTCGCTCAGAGCGCCGAAGACACTGCAAAGGGCTGCAAGGACTCGCTCCACTCAAACCTTGTTGAGTTTCTGCGCAGCGAGCATCTCGTCGTCTTGACGGGGCTTGGCACGTCCCTGTGCGTCATCGATAGGGCCGGAAACAAGCCTGCACCAACGATGTCTGATCTTTGGAATGCTGTCCGTGGTGCGGTTGGAATAGAATCCTTCGAGGCAATTCTCAAAGCAGTACGCCACCCAGATGGTGACCACAACATTGAATTGCTTTTGTCTCGTTGCCAAACAGCCGAAGCATTCGAGCCATCGCAACTGATTCGAGACTTCATCAGAGTGGCAGAGAAAACGATTGCCCATCGCTGTCGCTTCATCAGTGATAACCTCGACCTTCCTCAGCATGAGTCCTTTCTTCGTAGAATCGCACGCCGTCCTACAACTGCGCCACGCACACGCATTTTCACAACGAACTACGATTTGTGTTTTGAGACGGCGGCCAGCCGTATCCACATGGTCGTTGTGGATGGGTTTTCGCACTCAATTCCCCAAGAGTTCGATGGCGAATACTTCGCTTACGATCTAGTGCGACGGGAAGAAGACGGAAGTGCCCCAGACTTCATTCCGAACGTCTGCCATCTTTACAAGCTGCACGGCTCCGTGGATTGGGAGCGATCCACTGAACGCATTAGAAAACGGCAGGACACAGATGAGCCAGTTCTGATATACCCACGACACAGCAAGTTCGAGTCGTCATACGAGCATCCCTTCATCGAACTGATGTCACGCTTCCAAGCCGCCATTCGACAGCCCAAGACATCGCTGCTGATTGTCGGATTCGGATTCAATGACAAGCACATCACACAGCCGGTCCTTTCGGCGATTCGCTCAAACGTTGGTCTGAAAGTTGTCATTGTCGATCCGTTTGTTCAACAGTCACCAAGCGAAGCATCATCCGTGATGGCTTCGTTGATCGCACAAGGTGATCCTCGCATCACTCTTATTTCTTCGCCATTCGAGAAGTTCGTCCCTCTCCTACCTGACCTTGTGTCTGAAACTGAACAAGAACGACACCACGCCAGACTGCGGAGAATCGACTTGTGAACACAACGGCACGACCACCCTATCCGTTTGAGAATGAGCGATACATCGGCACGGTCACTCAAGTCGGGCCATCATCCGTTCGTGCGAATCTTCCGCTTGCAGGACGATCCGGCAACAAATTGCACCACGGCCATCGTGTCGCTGGTGGCGAGGTGGGAGAGTTCGTTCTGATTGCCTGCGATGAATTGGCTCTTTTTGGCCGAGTGCTAGAGGTGCGGCTTCCTGAACGAGAGCGACTGAGCGTTGAGCCTGATCTTGGGGACCAACCTGAATTGCATCCAGTTGGAGTGATCCAACTTCTCGCCACAGTGGATATCTCAAGTCACTCAATTCAGCCGGGCCTTTCACGCTACCCTCGGCTTGGAAGTCGCATCTACTCGGCACATCCTGATTTTGTTCGTTGGCTTGCCTCGGCCCGTTATCAAGAGAACCGACACGACGAAGTGGTCATCGACCTTGCGTCACTCCCTGATGCGGCAGATATCGGGATTTCACTTTCGCCTCAACAACTGTTTGGGAGACATTGCGCCGTACTGGGAGCCACAGGCGGTGGAAAAAGCTGGACTGTAGCACGATTGGCTGAACAGGCGATGCGTTATCGCTCCAAGGTCATCCTTTTGGATGCGACTGGTGAGTTCTACACGCTCAATTCGCCACGGGTGAAGCACTGCTCCGTTGGGCAAGGACAGCTTCGTCCTTCAACAGCCACCCCCGTCGAGTTCCCGTACACTTTGCTCACCGAGATCGACCTATTTGGCATCTTCAGTCCAAGCGGCCAGTCACAAGGGCCGAAACTACGAGAGGCCATCAAGAGCCTGAAACTCGCACGCCTCAAACCAGCGCTGGCTACTGCGGGAGTAGTAATAAAGGCACAGAAGCCAAAGAAGCCATTCTTTGACGCTTACGAGGAACATCTGACTGTTATCGAAGGCCCACATGCCGACTTTGACATCCGTTGTCTGTCAAAGCAGGTGGAGTCCGAGTGTGTATTCCCAAGCGGTGGCAATTTTAGGGAGCCAGATTATTCAAAATGGGGAGACCCGAGCCAAGAGCGGACCTATTGTGTGTCGCTGCAAATGAGAATTGAAAACATCGTGCAGTCATCAAGTCTTGCGTGTGTATTTGCACCGACCGGCCATCAGACAATTCCAAGTGCAATTGACAGCTTCTTGGATGATGACTCCTGCTCGATTCTTCGAGTCTCTCTGCAACATGTCCCCTTCGCTCACAATGCTCGTGAAATCGTCGCAAACGCAATCGGGCGGTGTTTACTGGAGAAGGCTCGACAGGAACGTTTCAAGGAGTGTCCGGTGATTGTCATTGTTGACGAAGCCCATCAGTTTCTCAACAAGTCCATCGGTGACGAGGCGTTCCGGGTACACCTCGATGCGTTTGGATTGATCGCAAAGGAGGGACGGAAGCACGGATTAAACATCTGCATTGCCACGCAAAGACCCCGAGATATCCCAGACGACGTGCTGAGCCAAATGGGAACTTTGATCGTGCATCGCTTGATTAACGACGTTGATCGACGTGTAGTTGAACGAGCGTCTGGCGAAATTGACCGTTCTGCGGCGGCATTTTTACCAACACTTGGTCCGGGTGAGGCCATCGTGATTGGAGTGGATATCCCGGTCCCCCTTTCAATCCGAATTCATCAACCGTCCCACAAGCCAGACTCAACAGGGCCTCTCTACGAAGTGTATTGGACGCAGCCCATTACGGTAGCTGTCGCCGTTGAGCAGAGAATCAACGGTGAAAGTGTACGACTGGAGGAGATCAGGGAGGGCGAGTATTCGTTGCCCGATGGAACTCAGCAGGTGGGAGTGTGCGGTGTATTTCGCCACGGCGAGACTGTGTTACGTCTTGGAGAAGGGAGCCTTATTGATTTGAAGAGGGCTATGTGGGAAGTGGTGTCAGTTGACTCAGATGCACAAACCTGCGTGATGCGAAGAGTGGGTTGAGGGAAATGAAGCCGCAAGTTGCCCAGAGCAGTATTATTCCGACCGACAAGGAGCGAAAGGTCGCTGATTTCAAAGGCTGGTTTCTGGGGATCATGTGATGGCGAAGAAGAAACCGCAGTTCGTTGGCCGGTGGCGCATCACCTCGATGACGGAGTGGGATCAAGACTTCGTGGACGAGGAAGTTCCCGGCTACTTTGAGTTCACGAAGGATGGCCTTGGCGAGTTCCAGTTCGGTTACGTCCGGTGCGGAATCGATTGGCGAACCACCGAGCGTGACGGCCAACAGGCAGCCGAGTTCTCGTTCGATGGCATGGACGAGATGACGCCCACGTCAGGTCGAGGATGGGCAGTCCTCGAAGGCAACACGCTCGAAGGGATGATCTTCTTCCATCAGGGCGACGAGTCAGGATTCAAAGCGAAACAAAACAAGGCATGAACAACCTCTTCTCTGATCTTCCGACCACCATGCCCGAGGAACTGGTCATGATCCTCGCCGAGAACCAGTACGTCCGCATCGAGCGGATCGTTTCCACGGGCCACGCTTCGCCCGAAAGCTTCTGGTACGATCAGGAAGAGAATGAGTGGGTGGTCGTGTTGAAGGGTGAAGCCAAGCTGCTCTTCGAGGGCGACGATGAACCGATCACGATGCGGCCCGGCGATCATGTCCTGATTCCGGCGCAACTAAAGCATCGGGTGGATTGGACGACGCCGAACCAGCCGACCGTCTGGCTGGCGGTGTTCTACCGAGACTGAAACAAGGCGACCAACAACCAGCCAGCGGCATCCTACCGAAACATCGTCCTCAGCTTCAGCGTCAATTCGTACTCCCCTCGCAGGTGCTTCATCATGGCGGATTGTGCATCGAGTTCGTTCTGGAACTCGGGACGCTGGCACAAGTCGTCCGGGGAATAGCTTGGATGATCTTCTTCCAGCTTGCAGTCCAGACAATCGATCACCGCTTGGGCTACCGTCAGGGCCACATCCACATCATTTCTGCGGCAACCGAGAATGCACATCCCCACGCTCTGCTGGACGATGGTTGCCACCGGATGAACGTCACTCGCTGGATCGCCCCATCTGGCGTCGGCTTCCATGAAATCCATGTCGAGTGCGTTCAGTTGATCCTTGTCGGGGATGATGCCCTCCAGCAGCGTCTCCCAAAGCTCATTCACAATCTGCTGTATTGTTTGCAGGTCAGACTTCGGCAGATTTTCAGCGAGGAGATCGACATGGGTAGCCAGCAGATGGTCCACGCACCACATGGCAAACAAGCACCGCTCAAAGTGACGCAGGGTGCGAAGCTGCTTCTCCATGAAATTGGTGTAATCGTCGAGATCGTGAATTGGCTTCTTCATCAGCACGCAGTCTCCCGACTTCTCAATCGTTCTGTCATTCTCAGTCTGGCCTCGTCCACTCGTTCCCTGATCGTCGGCGGCTCAAAGGGCTTGTGTTCCAATCCGGCAACGACGGCTCGGAGCAGATCGCCGTGGAGGTTCGTGATGTTGTTTTTGAACCATTGCAGGTAGTCGTGGGGCAGCGTGTGAATCTCCTTACCCTTGTACATTCCGAAGGGCATCTTCATTGGTGGTCATCTTCCTTGAGCTTGGCTGGCAGTGTCCTCCATTGATCTGGTTCACCGGCTGACGCCGGTGAAATGCCACCGCCTGCGGCGGTGGACATGTGATTGTGGGCCTGACGGCTGGTTGTGCATGGTCTCTTCCCAGCAGCAGGCAGTCCTTCCTCGTTCTCGTCCCCGGATTCTGGCGAGTTTTCGTGGTTTCGATGGTGATTTCTGATGATCTCGGTCATGGAGGGGGCTTCGACTCTCTGATCTGGCTGCTCCAGTCACTTCTCGTGTCGATTACTAACGTCATAACCCTTATGCAAGGAGGAACAAGTGGAAGAACATCTGAAGGGAAGCTGTAGTTCCTTTCTCCCACGAGTTCTTGCTCCCTGATCCAGATGCCCTTGCACTGGCCCTTCGCATCGGGCACATACTGATAGCGGTGATGGTCGATGCAGATGATCTTGTATCGGACGAGAATGCTGCGTGCTGCCGTGTAGATGTCCGTATCCCAAGCAGGCAACTTGTCCTCGGCAGCCATTTCCTCCCACCAGCCCTGAATCGAGTCCCGAGGGCAGTCGCCGTCTGGCTTGCTGGCCGTCTGGATGATGGCGGTCAGTGCGATCAGGACAGGACGTTCGATCTGCTTGGCACGCTGGCCGACGTGACCCAGTGCAACTTTTGGAAAGAGGTAGGCTTTGGCTCTCCACTCCCGCAGGTTGGCATCCAACTTGGGACGTTCGCTTTCAGACATGCCGCACTTCTCTGGATCAAAGGTGCGAGCCACATACGGAGCAATCTGGCGGTAGCGTCGTTTCCGCTGGGCCAGACCATCTTCCCACTCGCCGTTGTGGATGTGATGCAGGCGATCCTGTTCGAGCAGTTCGCCTGCCGTCAAAGGGCGTCGAGACAGACGAGCGGCGTAGAGGGCGAACTCCCGATTACGGGCGAAAGCGTCGGTGATCTGGCGAATCTGGTCGAGCGTTCTGGGAGAATCCGGCGTCAGCCCCAAATCACCATCTGTGCCCCGCCCCAGCGGGGCACTCTTGACCCGCAGGGTCACTGACGGTGGAGTGACTTCAGGTTCTTTCACAGGCGGTGCTGGATCGAGTTCTTTGACAACAGGTTCGGGTGTTGGAACGGGTTCTTGAGGGAGAACAATCTTGCCACCATTCCTCAGCGATTCCAGATACCGCTTGCCTTCCACCACCTTGACTGGATCGAGCATCTGCTCCAACTGGTCCACCGCCGCCAGCAACGATTTCCACCGGATGTCCGGCTTGTCGTTGAACTCCTTCATTCGTGGGTAGTTCCAGTGGTCATCGTGGTCCTTGCGATGGCACGGATACCGATGATTCCAGTAGGGCAGTTTGGCCAGATGGGAACGCCGGTCGTCGAACGTCTTCATCTCGCCCCAGACACTTCGCCCTTTGATCTCGATGCTGGTCTTGATCCGCTGTTGGGCGAACACATCTTTCAGCACTCGCTCCATGCGAGCCAGTCCAGTGTTGTATTTTTCGGCGGTCGGGGCATCACCGATCTTGAGCCAAGCGTTGTAGCCGCCGTGGGAGTAGCGGTAGAACGGCCAGTGCTTGAAGATGTCCTTGAGTAGAGCGATGGCTTCCGGCAGATCGTCCTGCCAGTCTTCGTGAACGTCCAGATCAACGTAGACCAGCTTCTTGCCAGCCCGAGCCGGTGACATGTAGTAATGCAGTTCCTCGCCGTTGAGAGCAGGCGATGGAGCATCGGGCGTCCACAGATTGCGTTTGTAGTTCCAGTAGTAGTTAAAGAAGATCGGCTGGTCGTGTTCATCCAGCCACGGCTCACCCCGTTCGTCTCGAATAACGATCTTGGGCTTTTCAATGCCAGAGTTGCGTTGTTCACACCACTGGTTGAAGGCGACGAACTCGGCTTTGGTGATCGTGTGCCGTTTGTTGATTCCCCAGCAGACGTGGCTGATATACGGGGCGAACGTCTCGAAAGTGTCACGGGCGAATTGTTGGTCTTCTTCCGTGAACCTCGGATTTTTCCGTTGCGCTTTTCGTGGCTTGGTTACTACAATACTCATGATACTTAAGTCCTGAAGTATTGTAGTTATCCGCCGCTTATTTTCGGAGACGAATTTGAGCGGCGGATTTCTTTTTGGGGTTGGGGTTTTGGCTGTAAAGCCAAGCTCACCACGCCCGCTCCTTCGTCACGTCGATCCCCCACTCCTCCAGTACAAAAGGTGGAACGACACGAAAGCTGGCCCGGCCATCCGCCCACTTGATCGTCTCGGGCCGCTTGGCAAACTCGGTGCAGAGACGGCTGGGATGGGGCATGATGCCGACTCGCCCGAGATCGAGGCGATCCGAGTCCCAACAGGTCTGGATTGTCACGTCGGGGTGATTCCGTTCGTGAGTGTGGCCCTCGCAGGCTCGGAAGAGCAGCCGGAACTCGTGGTCGTCAAGATCAAACACGTTGCCTCGAAGTATGGTGGCGAACTCGGCAGCCCTCGGGCCATGTTCGGGATCGGTGACTTCGTTGATCCGGCGTGAGTCGTGGAGGACGGCGAATAGGGAAACGACTTCGGCGTTCGCCCCGGTTTCCTCTGCCAGTCGCCAGCCGTTTTCGAGGACTCTGGCCCAGTGCGCCACGCCGTGGTCGCCGCCGAGCGGCAGGGCGTAGTCTTCGAGGATGGCGTTAAGGACAGGGAGAAGGTTCATGCGGCCATTTTAACGTTTGCCGACGACATCCACGACGGCTTTGTTATCGTGTGTTAGATCATTGTCGTTCCCCGGCTTCCTGAATCGCCGAACTGACCGCCCTGAGTCCAGTCATGAGACTTTCAACACCTCTCGCAAACTCTTGCGCTGTCTCGCTCGTCGCCCGCCGCTGGAGAATTCGAGCATCGCCTTGCAGGCGGTCAAAGTCACGGTCGAGGAAATGAAAGGCGTCAGCTTCGGTGTCCTCGCCGATTGCGACCCGGAATGCTCGCATCTTTGTGGCTGTTTCGTCGTCCATCGACTGTTCAGCAAATTGTTCTAGCATTTGATCGAAACTTTCGTCCTGCCTTGGCCAGTCGCCTTTCCACGCCGACGCCATCGGCTCGTGGCCCTCACAGTCGCACGAAGCCCGCTGGCCTCCGCAAACCGAGCAGCGTTCGATGTCACATTCGATGATGTGCGGCTGGCCCACGGCTACTCCGCAGTCGGGACAACTGTTCGTCATCGTCATCTTCGACTCCTTTCAGTCCGTTGCCTCGGATGTGGCGTGAAACTCATCTTCCCACTCATTGACAATTCTCACCCCGTAATCCTCCCCAAGTGCTGCCGGAATGTCGGCGGACTGATTGCTCCCGAATTGTCCGAACGTGAGTACGTCGCTTCCGAAAGCCCACAGATAGGTTTTTCCATCAGTGAGGCACTGCTCCGTCTCAGTGTTCTCGGGCGTGTCATGAAGCATCCCCTGATGCGGTGGATTTTCTCTTAGCTGTTGCATCGTGATTGGCGGAATAGTCCTGAAATAAACACTCATCGTCGTCCTCCTCTCTCAGTTCACACGTTGTACTGGCGGCCCACTGCGAGCAGCCTCACTCATCTGGTATGTGTTCGCCTCGAAGGACTATTCTCGATCTCGAAAGATGAACCAGCCCGCCCCGCCATCCTCGACTTCGGTGAATCCGTGGCGTATTACAAAGTCGATGAGAGACTCATTCGACTCTTCATTTTCGTCACGGAACTGCCTGTACCGCTCCGAGAGTTCTTCGAGCAAGTCGAGTGCTTCCTCCATCGGCGTTTCGCTAGGCGGCATTACGAACCCATCAATTGCCAGTTCGTCATAGCACTCTCTGTCAATCTGAAGAGCGATGATCGGCCTCGTCTGCGGAGTTGTTTTGGTTGCCATGTTGTGACTCCTTCTATGTCGCCTACTGCAATAAGCTGTGCGGACCACCGTGAGCCGCCGTCAGGTTCATCGCTTCCACATCGTAGACCTGAGCCTAATAGGATCAAGAGCGTCAGCGAACAGCCAATCTGAATGCGGAATGTACGGGAGCGTGATTTGGGGCCAAAATCCGGCGAGCATCGTTTGACTGGAGTAGTTGTGCTTACAGCCTGACGGAGTTGCCTCATGCTGCTGAAAAGGTGCTGCCGACCTTGATAACGAGTTTTGGCTCGAAATCTGTAGATCATGCAGGCGGGCCTCATGTCACACTGAGGCCGATAAGAACACAGACCTGCCCGGTCATCTTACATGACGCCATCACACCTCCTGCGCCGAAATGAGAAGAGCCGGGAAGTCCCGGCTCTTCTCACATCTTCGGCTTGGCACACCCAGCGGGCGTTATCAATCACATCACATCTCCTTCTTACATAGTGCGACCTGTTATTATGAGACTGGAAAGCAAACGCTATTAGGACTCACTCTTTCGCAGTCGCTCCCGAGCGATGTCGATGTACTCTTTGTTCTTCTCAATTCCCCGGATGTGATCCCACCCGGCTTGGACGGCACCAATCATCTCGGAACCGCTGCCTGAGAACGGCACAAGCAGGCATCGAGGGGCATTGTCACGCTTGGGCGGAAGGATCAACCGGGCGAGGTACTCGCAGAGTTCGACCGGCTTCACAGCAGGATGCTCATTGCCGTCACGCTCCCTCCCCTTCGCCTTGGCAACATAGAAGAACCGGGATGCGCCTCCCTCGTCGTCGTAACCACCCTCGCCGTCCAGACGCAGGCGGAAGTAGCCCATCGTTCGACCGTTGCCGGGCAAGCTCCGAGCCTTCAGTCGCCGACTCTTCGTGGACCGACTCCAGCCACTTTGTTTGTCGAGCAGAGCCGCAGCGTCTTCGTCGAGCAGGAGATTGGCTGGCCATCGACCGTTCCTTCCCTGAACACGGCACTCGGCGATGTTCAAGCCGCCGCACCCGTAGACCACGCTATTCTTGGCGTAGCTTCCATACACGGGCTTCATGGCCAGCACGATTGGCTCCCATGCCGGTTTCAGGGAGGTGCCACGACCTTGAGACCGTCGAGCCGTTCCTTTGCTGCCGACGTAGCGACGGATTCGTTTGCTGAAGCTGTTCGACTTGGGAAATCCTTCGCCGTACAACCAGCAGATCGTGTCCTTGATCTCCCACCCGGCGTCCTCGATGTGACACATCAGCCGGTGAAATGTCTTTGGGCTGCCAAAGGTCATCAGGTATGCCCCCGGCTTGCAGACCCGCAGCATTTCCTGCCAAACCGCAACGTCGGGCACGTTCTTGTCCCAGTCCTTGCCCATGAAGCCGAGGCCGTAGGGCGGATCGAGGAGGCTCCCGTGGTAGGTGTTGGCTGGCATCGTTCTGAGAACCTCCAGCACCTCGCCTTCGTTCACATGGTATTGCCGATCAGTCATCTTCTTTGGTTTTCTCATGGCGTTCTCCTCGCAAGTGCGCACGGGTTCTGTTTGCGACCATGCTCAGTGCGCAGTTCGGGCGCAGTCGCAGTCCAAAAGTTGAATTCAGCAGCAGATTGCGGCTGAGAGATCAGCCGGTCAGAGCGTCGGTCTCAAGCTCAGCCCGACGCTTGTAGAACGTGGACTTGCGAAGGCCCGAATGGGCAATCTGCTTCGTGGTGTCGTCGGGAAACAGGTCCATTGCTTCCCGCACTCGTTCTCGGTCCAGTTCAATCCGTTCACGCTTGGAGATCGTCTCCGCTTCGACAACGACCGTCTTCTGGAGGCTGGTTCTGACAAGCTCTTGCCACGGGCGAGCAGTTCGTCCGTCTCGGTCTTGGCGGAAGTCCTGCCATGCCTTCGTGAGATGCCTGAGATCAAGGCGCTGGCCGTAGTCTCGGGACTCAGCGATTACGAATTCAGCGACTTCAAGGCACTCCTCTGGTGACATGTCTTCGTGACCACGAGCCGCCAGATGCAGCATGAAGGCGGCGATCTCCTCATCGGTCGGCTCATGTTCGAGGACCACAACCCGGCTTCCGAACGCTCGGGCCAGCGGGTCATGCCTGAGAGCGACGTTGCTGATGGCGATGATGCCACCTGAGAAGTCCACGTCCTCCTGCTTATCTTTCGACTTGTAGGTGACTTTCCGAGGCTTGCCGGGATCACCTCCGGTCGCTGCCATCAAAATCTGCATGGCCTGATCGTTCTTGAACAGCGTGCCGATGTCGTCGAGAACGATGACATGCTCGGGATGTTCGGCGATGAAGTCGAACAATCCCATCGGCGTCATGCGAGCGTTTCGGTAGGCATGTGGTTTTCCAACTTGCTCCAGCCGCTTCAGTTCATCCATGACCGTGTGCGTCTTGGAAGTGCCGGGCCGCCCCACGAGATAGCAGGCCGTGTGATACTCGAACGCCACACTCTTCACTCGGTCACGAATGCGTTCGATACGGCATTCGAGTGCGCTCAATGGTTCGGGATCGTTGCGGATTGTCGTTGTCATGCGGTTGTCCTTTCTGCTTGTTCGATGTTCGCAGCAGTATCCTACGGCGGCTTTTTTGGCTTGTAAAAATTTGGGCCTCAAAGTTGTTCTGAGGGCGTGCCGTTCCAGCTTCCAGCTTTCTGGAAAACTGGAAGCTGGAAGCTGGAAGCAGCAGCATTCAATGTCTATCTCAAGCGTATGGCAGCATTTCCTTACGAGTGATGTACACCGTCTCTCCGTCACTCAAGTAGTGAATCGTAATTCTGAACGGCTTCGTGATGTGAGACTCCTGCATCGCCACCTCGTATCCCCGAGCATGAGTTGCTTGAAGCTGCGGCTTAATCTCATCTCTCAGGAACCTTCCGATAAGTTCGTAAAGCTGGGCGAATGCTGCGTCGGGTAGGACAACCATTCCGACTTGTGGCGGAATCTTGTGGAGTAAGGCCATCATCTCGTTGAAAAGGGATTCCTCGATCTGATACGAGACCTTTTTGTTGCTGTACGTTTTCCATCGCCTGCGTGCGACTTCCATTGCCAGTCTGTTCGTGAATGTCCCCTTGCGGCTTGTGTGTGTCATGATTCGTGTCCTTTCTGTCGTGATGTCGTAGAGGTATGAATGGTGTGAAAATCCAAGTGGCAGTCCGTTGCCAACATGCGCCGGTGCGCCTTTAGGTCGCAACGATGGCGCAGAAGTAAACTAGGAGTTGGTTACAGATGGCTCCCACAAGGGAGGCCCACGAGCAAAGTGCATAATGAAACCCCAGCTTGAAACGAGACCGCATGAATGAAGTCATGCGGCCCCATCGTTTCAGGCAGGGGCCATTGACGATCCTCTCTGGCTTACATAGGGCGATGGCCTACCGAGGATCGTCTTATTGCCTCCCCCGTTTTTTGCCGGTCTCCCGGCAGCGTTTCGACTAATGGTCGAGGGGGAACTCGCTGCGGATGCCGCAGGAACGCTTACCCTTCACAAGAATTCTACGGCAGCATTTTTCGCTTGTAATGAGACAATCTCTTGAGATTCCTCACAAGCCTTCAACGTCGCAACTGCGACGTTGAAATCAGACTCTCGGCAACTCCCTCACCCGCACGCTCTTGGGCCACTCCTCCCAGTCGCCTGCGTGGTTGTCCTCGAACGACAGCCAGCCCGAGCCATCGACGACTTGGCTGCCTAGTTGCTTGAGGAAGTAGGGCAGGTCGTGATTCCGGCATCGTTCGATCAGACTGGTCGCCCATCGCAGATCGAATGGCCGTGCCCCGTGACCGGACTCCCCACCGTGAATGATCCAGTCCGCCTTCGGCAACCACTCATCGAGATCGATCTCCTCGACCTGCGGTTCGACCGAGAGGAATCGGATCGTCTCCTCATCTCCGACGTTGAGCAGATGCTTGATTCGACTGATCGTCCTCTGGTTCGTGATGCTCGTGCCTGCCCACACGTTGCTGGGCCACTCGATGCCACGGTCTTTGAGCCACGCCGAGAACTCAGCCATCCGCTTCGGGCGTTTGGTCAGCCAGAGCCAATGATGCCGCCGACCCTGCTCGCTGGTGACATTGGCGATCACTTCGTCCTTGAGGTAGTCGAACGACACCACCTTCGAGAGTGCATCGGACATGTCACTGACGAAGATCAGGCGGGGCAGACCGTCGAGCCACGGCTTGTCGGATCGGTTCTTCCCCCGCCGGTCGGACCAGCGAGTAGCCTCGGCCATGCGCCCCGGAAACAGCGTCACCTCCTCGAAGCTCGGGGCGTATCCCTTGGTCGCACCGCCGAACCGCATGTGCAGAATCCCGGCGTAACAGGATTTGCGATTTCGGTCCCAAAGTTCGCAGCCATCGCAGCCCATCGTCGGATTGACGGTGCTGTCGCACCATTGGATTTTCGTGTTCTTACTCATGTGTGAACTCCCGTGTGAGAAGTGGGTGTTTAAGATGGTCGTGAGAATTGCTGTCAGTCGATCAGTCGCTTCTCAGGCACAGGCGGGAACTCGAATCCGCAAGACTCACATTTCTTATCCCCGAGCTTGCACCAGAAATTGCAGTTCGGGCACTTCTTCTTGAAGGACCGCTTCTTCTTTTTCTTCTGGGCCTTCTTCACCCAGAAGTCGTCGGCCTCTTCGAGTCGGACGAGCCACTTCTGCCCTTTGTGCGTCACCGTGGCCAGCACGCCTTGCTTCGCACCGATGGCCTTGGCCCAATCGACGTTGTTCTTCCACTTCGGTCGTTCGCCACCTTGTCGCATCGTCATCATTCGTTTGTCGGCGGAGGAAAAGTGCCGCCCGTAGAAGCGCTCGATGGCGTCGAACACCTTGGTCATGGGCAACACGCCGTCGTTACACGACAGCAGGTCGATGATGAAGTCGTAGTATTCTGCGGGGGCGATCTCAGGTTTTCGGTTGGGCATGGCATGGTCTCCTGTTGTTGGTTGGGAAAGGACAACAAAAAACCCGGCGTGTTTGCGCCGGGTGTCACAGCAGTTGGGTCAGCGGCCTGATCGTCAGGCAGCCTTCGTCTTCTTCTTTTGCATGTATTTGGGCTTCGGCAGATTGGCGAACTTGAAGGACTCGCCGAGACCCTCGATCAGTTCCTCGACATGAAGGATGTCCTCTTCGACGTTGGCGAGGCGGTAGTCGAAGTCGAGAGGCAAGTCCAATTCTTCAACCTGCTCGGTCATGTCGCCGAAGAGAAGGACGTAATCGGCGGCGACAGTGAGTTCGTCCCAGTGATCCGCAATCAGGTCATCACTGTCGAAGCTCTCCATCTCGTCTCGCACCTCTTCCAATCGGCTTTGCAACTCGCCGAGGGTTCCGGGCTGCCAGCTATTGAATGCGTAGCGAATGGTCTCACCAGCGAACTTCAGGTCTTCGGGGAATCGTTTCTTCGCCATGTGTTAGGTCTCCGGTTTTCGAGTGGTGGTTGTGCAGAAACGGACGCCCCGTCTCTGCCGGTGGTCGGTCCAGACGTGCCAAGTCGCCCGAGGCCATGGACGCTTGACACGTCTGGTAGGATGCGTGTGTTGAACTTGCTCCTTTCTGTTTTCGGGGTTTGCTTTGGTTCCTTTCTTAGAGGTGCCTACTGATCGTCAGTCTGGCCTCAAGAGCAGCGATCTCGGGCACGCCGATCTAGCAGGTGCCTAGAACCGTCCGTTTTGCCCCAAAGAGCGGCAAATCGCCGATAGACACGGCAAGATGGGCGGTTTCCGCCCGCACCGTGGCTATGGAAAACTGGAAAGTGGAGTGCCGCCCAAAAGAAAACGGCTGCGGTCCAAGGGGAACGCAGCCGTGCGGCGAGTCAGATGTGTGGGGATGGGCTGATCGTCAGGCGACTGCCTCGGCCAGAATGAGATCGGCCTCCTCCTCGACACTCGAAACGTCTTCTTCGGCCAGACGCTCCAGCCCCCGGACGACGAACGCCTTCTCAATATCGCATGAGACACAGCGGCGACCCAGCCGCAGGCAGGCGACTGCCGTGGTGAAGCCGCCGCCGCACGGGTCGATGACGAGATCGCCCGGCTTGGTGAAGTAGCGAAGCAGGCACTCGATCTCGGCCAGCGGCTTCTGCCACGGGTGGTAGTCCTTTTCCTTCTGGTCGAACTCCAGAGTGTCCAGCCACTTCGTCCACTCATCCTTGCTCCGCTCGCCCTTGGTGTAGACGAGGAACGGCGTCGAGTTGCTCACGACTTTGACCGTGTGCATCTCGTTGGCCTGCCCGACCCACCGGGACGTGCCCATCCATTGATAGGTCAAGAACTCGTCAAAGATGCGGAGCTTCTCGTTGAGCCGGTGCTGACCGACGTAGCACACGAACACGCCCCCCACCACCAGCAGGTCCGCAGCGAACCGTGCCAATTCTCCAAGCTGGTTGAGAAACTCGCCGTCATAGGGGATGTCCGTTAGGACGCACTGGGCCGACTCGGGCTTCAGGCTGGCAATCTTCCGCAATTGCTGGAATCGGCAGTGGTACAGCCGTACTGAGTCCGAACTCTTGGGGGCATTCAGTTCCGCCCGGCGACGTGCCGCCAACATCTTGGCGTTCTTGATCCGCCTGACGGTTCGCACGATGGCTCGCCTCTCGGCGGCGGTTGTCGCCTGCTCCAGCCTCTTCACTGCTTCCCGCTGAATGGACTTCGGCTCGTTGGCCAGTTGAGCGGCGGCGTGGAGCGAGACTTTTTCCTCGTCCATCAACTGCACCAGTTCTGGGATCGCCTGCTCGACGACCTTTTTGGCATCGTCGTATTTGTCGAGCTTCCACCCGGCGATCTCACACGCCTCCTTTTTGGTCACACCAGTACCGTTTTTCCGGTACTGCTCGGAACAGCGGTCGCCGCCTCGATAGAAGGAGCGGAGGGTGTCAGTTATGGCCACCATCTCCGAGGCGGTCAGGTTCTTGCGGATCGTGTTCTCGATCCATTCGGCTTTCGTCAGGTTCTCGATGCTGATGACCACGGCGGGAATCTCGGCCCAGCCCAGATTGTCCCGGCAGGCGACAAGGCGGCGGTAGCCGAAGACTAGACGGTGATCGGGCGTGACGCCGATGGGTTGGAGCAGGCCGTCGTCAGAGATGGACTGGGCGAGGCCATCGATGTCGCCGAGTTCTTTCCGGTGACGCTGGCCGATTTGGATGTCGTCAATGGCAACGGTGGTGATCTGCATGTGCTGGTCTCCTTGCGGAGAATCCTACACGCCGCAGTCCACAGGCACCAGACTTCTCGTGAGCGGGCTGCTTAGGGCGGTCTGTCAGCGAAAGACGAAACCCCCACGCAGATCAGCAGTTGCCTTGCTGGCATCTACTTTTTGGGCCGAAAATATGCTGGATCACTCAGAGACGGCAATACCCGGCGTCGGTGTAGCAGGTGCCTCGGCGAATCGCCGCTTCATTTTCGGGAGTTGAGTAGCGTCAGCATCGGGAGGGGACGGAGGGCAAGGATTGCCGGGGCACTTGCCGAGCAGCCACACCCCAGCAGTCACCTGTTCATTCAGTTCAGCCGAAGTTGCCTGATTCGACGCTGAATAGTCGTCTTGGAAACGTCAAGTTCTGTCGCCAGTTGCGTTTCGTCCCGAATCCCCGCAGCCCAGAGTTCCGTCAGCTTCTCGGTGAGCGGATCGTACTCCTGCAATGGATTGCTGACGGCCTTGAACATGGGGGCAAGATGCTCTCGGTACGCCTTCTGGCTCTCGAAGAGGGCGTTCCAAGGCCGGTTCGAGTAGTGGCGATAAAGCAGCTTGTCTCCTCGATGCGGGATTCCGTGCGCTAGTGCAACGCTGGCGACAACTGCCTTGTTTTGGTCCCCGCCCAGCCAATCGGATAGTTGATCCCGAAGAGTGCCAAATGGGAGGTGGCGAACTTTGCATTCGCCCTCACGTTTGTCGATTCGCTTGAGAAGGCGAGTCCATGCGTTGGCGAATCCCGTTTGGGCATTCCTTGTCCCGTCCCGGTACAGTGGCTCGCCTTTGTCTGTGAGAAGCACCCGCTCGCCAGCTTTCGACTCCCGCCGCTTCTTTTTTACTGGCTCGGCCTGCCACCATTCGAGCAACGTGACTGTTTCGGGCCACAGATACCACCAGCCCAACACGTCGGTTTTGGGACGCAAAAACCCACACCAACTGTCTTCATCGGAAGTCTGGATACTCAGGCCCTCCTTGGCCCACGGATGCGGAGCGTGTAGGTACAGGTCTTCCCATTCCAGCCGTCCCACTTCGGCGGCACCGTGAGCGCAGTTGAGACACCAGACCAAGAGCAGTCGCTCGAAGCGAATGGCGTGCTTGTAGAGCAGGGTAAGTTCTTCGATGCTGAACCTGTCGATCTCCAGCTTCTTCAGCGACTTCCTGTCGGATGGAAGCTTCTTCACTTCGGTCTTAAGGTCCGTCAGCAGGTCGGTAGGGCGTCTCCAGCCGAACTTTGACGTGACGTGGAGCCAATTGAAGAATCGGATCATCTCACCGATATGGTTCATGCAGGTTTTCCGAGCCAGCGTCTCCTTCGTGTGTTTGCTTGATGGCCGAAAACGCCAATAATCGACCAACTCCTGACATCGGGTGAAGTCGAGTTCGGCGAGTGGGAAGTTGGCGTGGTGATCCCGAAACCCTCGGACGAGACCGATCATGTGATGGCCGCTGCCATCAAAGCTGCCATCGTCGAGCGTGAAGTCTGCGGTACGTTTCTTCTCGTACTCGTTGAACGCCTTGTGAAGCGAGCCAGAGACGAGCGGGGTGTTGCGATCAGGTGGAGCCTTCCCCTTGAGCTTGGCGAGTTCTTCGATCTGGTAGCGGGCGTTCTTCTCGATTGACGCTTCGACACTGGTTCGATGGAACTCGGGCAAACTCCACGGAACAGACGGAAAGGCTTTGCAAACGACATCGTAGATGTCCTTGGCGAAGCCCCAGTCGTCGAACTGATCTACCGTGGGCGGGTAATGGCAGGCTGCCCGGTCGTCCGTATAGTGATCTACGATGGTTTGGATGCACGCTGGCCATTCACAACCTTCATAGCTGGCGAGAATGTGATCGACTGGGGGGAGCGAAACTCGCCGCTCGCCCTGCCGGAAGCAGTCGGACGCCCAGAGAGCAATGTCGGTCCAGAGAGGCTCTCGACCGACCTTCCGGCAGAACTTTTCGTTGTCCAACCAGAGTTCCTCGATCCAGCCGAACCGAAGCTCTGCGTCTCGCTCAATCAGGCCAGCAGGTAGCCGAAATCTCCGACCGGCGATCATGCGCCGATATCCTTTGCCGTCGTCGATCCGGTTCTTGTGACGGCGGATTACCTTGATATTCATGGAGGTGTCCTCATCCCTAATTGGCCACCGCCTCGCAGGTATTTGGCCACCAAAATGGCCACCCATGCGAAACGCAAAGCCTTGAAAACACCCGATTTTAGCACAAGCGCATGAAAAAAGCCAACTTGCGATCAAATCGCAAATTGGCCTTAGTGGAGGCGGCGGGAATCGAACCCGCGTCCCGTGGCACTTCCGTGCCGGTTTCTACGTGTGTAGCCTATTCATTCCGGGAGCCTATCGAATGACTGCCCCCTGTTTATCTGATATGATCCCAACAGGCAGGGCTCACGCCAGACTATCGGTCAGAAAGTTTAGCAGGTTCGGCCACCGAGACGGTTCGAGTTGCCCCAAACCTCAAGAACCCACGATCCTGAATTAGCGTCCGAATCGCAAACTCTCAGGCAAAGGCCACGATTCGGGACTGGTAATGACTTACGCAGCCAAAGAAAACTGCGGTTCAGCAGTTATTGTTTGATCGGCTTTTTACGAGGCCAACCGATCAACCTCGACACGCAACCTGGTACTTCATTTGCCCGGTCGATACCAAATCGCCCCCGAACACATGATACACACTATAAATTCTGTGTACTTTCCCTATCATAGCAGCCCCTCTGTCTACAACAAGTGAACTTATGGACACTATTCTTGTGGAGTATGTCTCACAGATAATCAGCCTTTAGCCCGAATATTTCATCACGGAGTCGGGAACGATCAGCCAATTGAAAGAATGAAGACAAATCGCCCGTGATACACCGGCAGTCGACCTGCCGGCCGAAACGCCCCCTGACCCCCGGAATCCGGAAGCGACGACGATCGGACTTGAACCCGCCTTATACTCACCCCGGCCAGAGATGAGCCGTTTGGCATCTCGGTTCCTATAATATCCTACTGAACCATGAGGAACAGCAAACCCGGCGGAGGAGCAGAGAGGGCATGGTTTCGCGTAAAACTCTCGGATGCAGAACAGGCGATTGTCCAGGCCGAG
>JAIXLE010000018.1 GCA_026931725.1 Bacteroidales bacterium | reverse complement strand
ACAACATGCAAGGCCACATCCCAGTTGCGATCGTTCACGTCGCGGTTGAATCCGGCTCCGATCACCCCAGCGCCGAAGAAGATCACCCCATCGTGCTTCCGTAGGTATTTCTCGCAGGCATCCACCAATTTTTGGCGGTTCTCCGGTGTCGAGGATCGCAGCTTGAAATAGACCATGTGGCCAATGTACGAACCAGCTGAAGCGGGCTTGGGGTCCGCGGCGTGGGCCAGGAAAGGAGAAGCCATCAATAGAGCCATCGCACAAGTCAGAGAGCGAATCATGCGCACCACCTCAGAATGAGAATAGGAACAAATCGTCCGGCCATAGAACCTTCTACCGGCAGAACATCTTAGGGTTTGAGATTCAATCGGCAGTCCGGTTCCGGGGAAACCGCTTGGCCGACCTGATCGACAGATTGGGTGAATAGATACTTCCACACCGATTCATGCAGGAATTTCCCTTGCGCATCCTTCACGGCCGCGCCGCCGGGGACAACCGAGGAATGTGCCCGCCGCGTATCTTTCTTCACATCGGCGTTGGTAATCAGTCGCCGGGAATGCGCGAACGGGGCCGGGGTCGTGTCCACATCCACGACGGGGCCGTACTGAGCCAGTCCCAACAGAATCCAGGATCGGCAATAATGGTCGCCGGACCAACCCGTATCCAGAACATGCGTGAAGCCGAAATAGCGGTTCGCCGGGGTGGCCGAGGGCAAACCTTGCCAGGAATCGAACTGAACGCGGGGGCCACAGAACATGACCACACGCGCCACCTTCTGATGCTTGGCAAACCGGGCCGCCGTGGTGGACCCGTGAGAACTTCCGGCCATAATCACCTTGTCCCAGAGCAAATCGGTTTCATCCGCGTTGAGGAACTGCCCCCAGTTCCCCGCGGGGTGTTCTTTCTTCAACCATTTCACAAACTGGATGGATCGTTCGACCATACCATCTGGCCGCGGAATGTCCACCAGGGGGCTATGATCCGTGCCGGTGGCCGCTTCGAGGCGGATTTTCCCAAGGCTCACGCCATCATCGCGGTCTTGCGGTTTCAGTTTGCCGAACCACCGATTGGCATAGTGCGGTTGAATTGCGTGTAATCCATACCCGGAAATGCGCTCAAACAATGCCGCATTGTAGCCCATCAACCAGATGACCAGCTGACCGCGTGCCGGGACGCGGGTATCGACAACCGCGTATTGTAGGTCTTGCGGCTTGCCTTTCGCATCCTGAAACACGAAGTCCAACTCGGGATGCTCACGGGCACGCGGGTCAATCTGGCTCGCTCGGGCGGTGAGAACAAAACGGTGTGGCAACTGCGCCTGGATAAATTCCGCGACTTTTTGGCCCAGGTACTCGTTGCCGGGGCCGTTGAAATGGACATCCTGCGGAAGTTGGAATTCGGCCAGCTTGGGCATGATCGCGGTGAAGAGGTCATCAACGAGGACACCGTATTTCCGCATGATGGCAGCGGCAACCGCGTTACGATCGGTAATGGAACGTGCGGTGTATTTCTTCTCAGGGACATCGGGTATCGGTGTCGTCGTGGCCCAGGCGAGTTTGGCACTACGCTTTTGCATGCGTTGAACCAATTGCTCCAATCGCTGGCTGTATTCTGGAAGCGGTGTTGCACGATCATGAATGCCGAAATTGAAATGAATCAGATCCCAGTTCCCATCGCCCAGCCAGACATCCAACTTCTTGAGGCCGGTCGCGGTTGGGCCACAATTGGCGGGGGCACGGTGAACATTGGCAATGCCCGCCAGTTGCTTGCGGACGGTCTGCGTGTAGGCCCGTGACACGGAATCGCCGATCAGCAGTACCCGTGGTAATGTGGGGTCATCGGCGACGAAATCCCAGGCGTTCGCCTTCCCGGCCACTTTTTCCCGTTTGTGGATCGGCAAGTAAAAGTTCCCGAGTTCGGCTTGCAGGGTGCGTTCCCAGGCCTGCTGAGCAGGGGGAAGTTTCGCTACCCAGGCCTGATACTTCTTCTCCAGTGCCGCTTCTTCCTGAGCTTTTTGGGCGGCGGTTTCCTGGGCGTTGGTCGGTTCCGCGTTCGGCTTCGGTGCCGCCAGCGTCCACCCGGCCAGCACCGGGATCACCGTGCAGACGAGAGGGAAAAGCAATCGCATCATGGTCGCCGTACCCGGAATGTGCGTCTGGCAAAGAGGAAACAGGCTGGCTTCCACGCCACGGAAACCCGCCTCAACACTGTTGTAGCCAAAAGTGTTCGACCTGCTACCCGATCAAGAGATGGGGGGTGCGTATTGCGGTGGGTGCATTCATTACCAATGGCCACCGAAGGAGTGGGATCGCGGGGGCATTGGCAAGCACCACGATTGCCGACCGGGGAGAGGAGCGGCCGGCAATCGGCGTGCGGAGGAGATTACTTGATGAACAGCATTTCTCGGTAGGTTGGCAACGGCCAGATGTCATCGGGAATGATCATTTCGAGGTGATCGCCGATGATTCGTAGTGTTTCCATCTTCGGAAGAACGGCATCCCGCATGTATTTGGCGTGGGAGTAAGCGTCGCCGTTCCCGGCATGGTTGATGGCGTGATCCAGTTCCGCGATCGCACCATGCAACTTTTCGATTTGCAGAGCCAGGGATTTCAACCCGTTGAGTTGAACCCCCGCATCGACCCCAGCCGCTTTGAGCGCGGACAATGAAGCCGCGTACTCCGCTTGGAAGCGCATCGCCGCGGGCAGAATCATGGACCGTGCCATGACTAACATCGTTTGGGCTTCAATGTTGATCGTTTTGGCATAGTTCTCGCTGTAGATATTGTACCGCGAGTTCAATTCTCGGTCGCTGAAGACTTTATACTTGGCGAACAGATCGAACGATTTCTTCTCAATGATGGCCGGAATCGCGTCGATGGTGTTCTTGAGGTTTGGCAAGCCGCGTTTTTCGGCGGCGGCGTGCCATTCCGCGCTGTAACCATCACCGTTGAAGATGACTTTTTTGGATTCCTTCAGGATGCCGGGAAGCAAATCGGCAATGGCCTGAGCCAGGGTCTTCCCGGATTTTACCGCCGCTTCGAGGTGGGTGGCGATGTAGTCGATCGACTCGGCGGCGATGGTGTTGAGTACCACGTTCGGCCCGCCAATGCTGAAGAATGAACCGACCGCGCGGAACTCGAACTTGTTGCCGGTGAAGGCAAACGGACTGGTCCGGTTGCGGTCGCCAGCATCTTTGGGGAACTTGGGCAGCACCGAAACGCCGACCTCCATGAAGCCGCCCTGTTTCGTACTCTTGAGGGCACCGGCTTCAATCTGCTCCATGATGTCCTGGAGCTGATCGCCCAGGAAGATCGAAATGATCGCGGGCGGGGCTTCATTGGCACCGAGGCGGTGATCGTTCCCGGCACTCGCCACGCTGACCCGCAGCAGTTCGGGGTAGCGTGCCACCGCACGAATCACGGCGACACAGAACACGAGGAACTGCGCGTTATCGTGCGGGGTATCACCAGGGTTCAGCAGGTTATCGCCGGTGTCCGTGGACATCGACCAATTGTTGTGCTTCCCGGAACCGTTGATGCCCGCAAACGGCTTTTCATGCAGGAGGCAGACGAGCCCGTATTTCTCAGCGGTTCGCCGCATCACGTCCATTGCCAACTGGTTATGGTCCGTGGCGAGGTTGCAGTCTTCAAAGATCGGCGCAATTTCGTATTGGCTCGGGGCCACTTCATTGTGCCGGGTTTTGACGGGAACGCCGAGCTTAAAGAGTTCCGCTTCGACATCGGCCATACAGGCTAGCACCCGTTCCGGGATGGTGCCGAAATACTGATCTTCCATCTCCTGACCCTTCGGCGGTTTCGCCCCGAAGAGGGTACGTCCGCAGTGGATCAGGTCCGGGCGGGCATACACGAAATGTTTGTCGATCAGGAAGTATTCCTGTTCCGGGCCAACGGTGGCGAACACTTTTTGGACATCGTTGTGCCCAAACAGTCGCAGAATCCGAATCGCCTGGGTGGAGAGCGCCTCCATCGAACGGAGCAGCGGTGTTTTCTTGTCGAGCGCTTCGCCCGTCCAGGACACGAACGCGGTGGGAATGACGAGGGTGGAACCGTTGGGTGATTCCCGAACATAAGCCGGGCTGGTCGGATCCCAGGCCGTGTAACCGCGGGCTTCAAAGGTGGCCCGAATCCCGCCGGAGGGGAAGGAACTGGCATCCGGTTCCCCCTGGATGAGCTCTTTCCCGCTGAACTGGGCGATGGCTTTCCCCGTGCCGGTCGGTGTGAGGAAGCTATCGTGTTTCTCGGCCGTCAACCCGGTGAGGGGCTGGAAGAGGTGGGTATAGTGGGTCGCCCCGTGTTCGAGTGCCCAATCTTTCATCGCGCTGGCGACCGCATCGGCCACGGTGGGATCGAGTGGCACACCTTGTTTGATGGTTTTTTGCAGGGCTTTGAACACGGGCTTCGGCAGCCGGGCTTTTTGTTCCTCTTCGTTGAAGACGTTCGCCCCGAACAGTTCTTTGAGATGGGTGGTCCGAAAATCAATCCGGCCAAGTTCGTGTTTGGCCGTAGCGATACGGCTAATTGCTTCAAACCGCGGGTTGCTGGTAGCCATGTGTACGATACTTCTCCGGGGGATCGGCATTGTCCCCTGCATGAAACCGGAACCGTAAAGAGAACCGGACCCGCTACCTGGGGTGTGTAGAGGGTTGATCTGTTCGGGAGAGGTATCTTCAGTTATAACCGCTGCCGCGAAAGTGGCAAGAATGGAACGCCTGCCGGAGAGGGGATTTTCGATGCGACGGATCGCCATTATCAATCAAAAGGGCGGTGTTGGTAAAACGACCACAACCGTGAACCTGGCCGCGGCTCTGGCGAAAACCGGCTCGCGGGTTTGTGTGGTCGATCTCGACCCCCAAGCCCACGCCACGACTCACCTCGGCATCGAACCCAATGGCACCGACCCTTCCATCTACGATGTACTGGTGGCGAATAAGCCTCTGGCGGCTGTGCGCCGAGCCGTATCCGAGAATCTCACGCTCATTCCTGCCGACATCAATTTGGCCGCGGCGGAAGTGGAACTCGCCGGGATCGTTGGCCGCGAGGTCATTCTCCGCGAAGCCTTCGCCACCGACACCAACGATGTCGATTTCCTCCTGATGGACTGCGGCCCCTCGCTGGGGGTGCTGACGCTCAACGCCCTGGCCACCTGTGATGAAGTGTTCATCCCTCTGCAACCGCATTTCTTCGCCCTGCACGGTCTGAGTAAATTGCTGGAAACAACGGCCCTGGTGGCTCGCCGGATCAATCCGCGCCTGAAGGTCACGGGAGTCGTGGTCTGCCTGTACGATGCGGGAACCAAACTGGCCCAGGAAGTGGTTGGCGATTTGCGAACCTTCCTGGAACGGAGTCGGGGCGCGAATGTTCCCTGGCGGGATGCTCGCGTCTTCGATACCCGGATTCGTCGGAACATCAAGCTGGCGGAGTGTCCGAGTTTCGGCAAACCGATCTTTGATTATGCGCCCACCAGTGCGGGGGCCACGGACTATGCTGCCCTGGCAAATGAGGTCATCGGTCGAGTGGATGTGGAAGACGTTCCACTGCCCGCGATGACGAACACGCCGCGGGAAATCCCGGCCCCAGCAGAGGCTACGGAAATTCCACCCGCTGAACGGGTGGGTGTGACAGAATCCGTTCCTACAATGCTGGTATGATTCGCACGAAAATCGCTAATCCTTACGAGTACCCACTCGATTTCTCGTCCTTGAAGGCCGCCGCGCAGGCGGTCCTCGCGGGTGAAGGGATCGCGGCGGCGGACGTGACGTTCGCCTTTGTCGATAATCCGCATATTCACCGATTGAACAAGCAGTTTCTCGACCATGACGAGCCGACAGATGTGCTGACGTTCCCCTATTCCGCGCCGGGCGCGAAGAAACTCGAAGGGGAAGTCGTCATCGGTTACGGTGTCGCCGAAGAGAACGCGGCGGAACGTGGACATGCGGTTGGTCTGGAGTTGACACTCTATGTCATCCACGGCTGTCTGCACCTGTGCGGTTACGACGACACAACAGATGTGGCCACGGTGAAGATGCGCCAACGAGAACGGCATTACCTGGAACAACTCGGCTTGCCGAACATCTCGGGAGAGTGACCGCCGATGATCCGTCAAATGTTACCGCAGCAGGTGAAAGCCAAGCTGGATGCGGGGGAGCCTGTCGTGCTGCTGGATGTCCGCCAGCCCGAAGAGTACGAGTTTTGCCACATCGCGGGTTCTCGGCTGATCCCGTTGGGCGATCTGGTGCGGTGTGCGGGTGCCGTGGAACTGCCCACTGAGGGAACGGTTGTGGTCTATTGCCATCACGGAGTCCGTAGCCTGACGGGTGCCCATCTATTGATGCAGGCTGGCGTGGAGGACGTGGTTTCGATGGCTGGCGGGATTGATGCGTGGTCCCAACTCATTGATCCGACTGTGCCCCGGTATTGACCCGCGATTCCCCAAGATGAGTGGTGTTGTTCCGAGAACGGCGATGAGAAGAATCACGCAGAATGGAATCAGCAAGAGAAACCCTCACGCCACCGCAATGATGGCGTGAGGGTATTGCGGATTCCGGGTACAACCGAATGTGCCCGGAACGAACCGCCGACTTACTTGTGGACCGAATGGCAACCTTTGCAGGCTCCGCCAAACGTCTTGGCTGCGGCCTGGAGGGCCGTCAGATCCTTGGCCTTGGCAGCGGCTTCGATTTCCGCACCGACTTCCGCGTATTTCTTGGTTTGAATTTCCCAGGAGGCGGCATCGCCTTTCTTCGGAGCGTTCTTACCGAGGGCCGCCGCGCACTGAGCGGCCTTGGCACCGAGTTGAGCGGCTTTATCCCAATCGCCCCCCTTGGCCGCGGCAACCGTGGCTCCGACGAAGCCTTTCGGCCCGTTCATCGCTTTCATGACTTGCTTGGTGGTCGGCCCTGCTTTTTGAGCCGTTGCCGGGCTCGTCAACGCGGCCACAGCCAACACCCCTGCCGCGAATACCATCGCCCGAGCAGCATTCCGCATCATCGTTGAGCTACTCCCACAAAAACTTGCGGTGATTCGACCGTGAACGCCCTTCGTCCGCGTGTCGATTCAGCGAACTATACCCACAGACGAATCGTATGGGTACGATATTTTGAGAAGTTTTCATCTCCGGCCGATTCGGAGATTTCCCTTTCAGGCACTGCCGGTGATCCGTATCTTCATGGTTACTGCAACTGGGCCGTCCTTTTCCCCATTCTGGAGCCGCTAAGCGATGAACACGGTTCTTCGCGAATACGTCACCAAGGGGTTGTTTCTCGGCCTCTGGGCATATCTCGCTCTGATTCAACCTTGGGCCGATGATGTTGGCCGGGTGATCGTTTGGACAGCCGGGGGATTGGCCGTTGGGCTGGTTCTGGGCATCGTTCAACAACTGCTGCGTGGTTATCGACCGGGTGCGAATCCTTTGGGCTTCCTGCTCCTGGTACTGATGGATAGCCCGTTCTTCCTCTACCTGGGCCTCGTCGGCGGGTTAGGATTGGGGCTCACACTGGAAACCGATCCGCCGCCGGAGCGAAACTGGCTCGGCTGGTGCGCCCTCGGTGGGGCCATCCTCGGGTTCGGTTTCTTCCAACTGACCCAAATTCGAGACTGGCGCTGGCGGTTCGGGATCGGCTTCGTCGTGGGCGGGTTGCTGATGTACCTCGGGTACAGCTATTTGATGGAGTTGCCCGGTTTCGACACTCAGGAAGCCCGGCGCGAACTGGGAGCCACGATCCTGATCGGGTTGCCGTTCTTCTACTTGCTGACGTTCTGCGGGGAAGCGGAAGAATCGGAAGTCGAGATCGCGGCCCTTTCCGCAGGGCTGGGCCTTGGTTTGTATCTGCTGGCGATGGAGCAGTCGATGCCCGTTCTCGGCAACAAAGCCGTGCTGTTACTCCCGATTTCGCTGTACTTCGTTTACTCGACCCGTGTGCTGCCGGGGTTGCGGGTGTTCAAACACAATCTCCGTGGCTTCGGCTATCTCTCACTCGGTCGTATCCGTGATGCTCTCATGAGTTTCGGGCGAGCCTTGAGTCTGAATCCTCACAATGAATTGGCGGCTCAGGGGCTGTGGGCTCTCCTCCGCAAGGTGGACGTGACACAATTGGACGAATCCACCGCCCGGCTACTCCCGTTCGACTTCTGCTTGGAGAAAGCGGCGGGGTTCTTACTCAGCGATCGCCCCCCGACCCCCGCGGAACGAGACGAAGCGGGGCGGATGCTCGATCTGGTCGAACGCCAGCGGCCCAGCTACGCCGCCCGTGCCGATTACCTGCGGGCCATTTCGTTCACCCATGCCAAGCAGTTCGACGAAGCCGCCGCGACACTGGCACGACTCCTCGACCCCACAGCCGCGTATGACCCGGCCCAACGTTCCCAGATTCTCTTCGATAGCTGGAATCTCGCTCTACGGTTGCACCCGGAACTCACCAAACGCCTCGGAGCGGCCACACTCGACCAACCCGGTCGGCGGATCGAAGCGATTCGCGCCGTGGAACGGAAGCTCCGCCAGCAACCGGATGATCCCACCGCCTTGGAACTGAAACGCACCCTCTATGCCGGGTTGACGGAGGCGCAGTTCCGCGAATCCGCAGATAGCATTCCTCCAGCCGAGTTCAACTACGACACCGTCGAACAACTCGGCTTGGCACTCATCGACGATGCCGACCCCGCCCAAGTGGAACGCGGCCTCGGCTACCTTCACATTGCCTGTCACGGATTGCCCGCACGGGCACCGGGGCTTTATCATCAACTGGCCACGGTGGCGGAAACACGCGGCGATGCCGCCACGGCTCGGCGGTATCTCGAACGGGTGAAACAAGCGGGTTTGGCGTTCGGCCCCGCATCGCTCACGGACGATCAGCGGGAGGCTTATGTGTCCACGCTGAAGAAATTGTCCGATGATTCTGTCCAACGCGGCGACTTCCCCGCGGCCGTGGCCGATTACCGACTCTACATCGAAGCCACGAAAGAAGATGTGGAAACACTCCGGCACCTTGCGGAATTGCACGCGCAGAACCACGACCCGCTCAACGCCCTGCTCATCACCGAACGCGGATTGTTGTACTCCAAGAAAGACGCGGACCTACTCGCCAAGAAGGATAGTTACTATTATTCGGTCGATATTGAGCGGATTCGGACAGTGCGTGACAAAGTCAAGAATTGGTTTGATACTTCATACTGCGTGACGAAGGCGAAACAGGTTACGGACCTGAAAGAAGCCGACCTGGATACCCTCGATTGGGGGCTGCATCTGGCCCGGTTGGCCCGCACGGTACGCCCGGATAGCCAGTCCGCAGCTTTGGCAGAAGCTCGGTTGCTGCTCCGCAAAGGGGAACGCGATGCCGCATTGACACTGCTGGAGGACTTGCACGAAATGCCACGCGGTTCCGGTGACGAGGAAGAAGCCTGGTTCATCGGATGCAAAATCCTCGGCGATTTGTACCTGGATGAGATCCAGCGCCCGGATCTGGCCATCGGTTGTTACAAGGATTTCCGCGATTATCAGAAAAGCGGCGCGGACACGTTATTCCGCCTCGCGCAAGCGCATGAGGCGGTCGGTGACAAGGCGAACGCCAAGCGGAATTACGATCTGGTGACGGCTTACCAGGGCCACCCGCGTTACTGGGAAGCCACCGAAGCCGCCCGCCGGATTCAAGCGGAACTCGAAAAGGCATGATGCGACAGCGGGAGCCAGCGCGAAATTACCACGCCGTTTCTGGAACTGTGAGGAACTCGCTTGATCCCGGATACTGTACTCGTGTACCATATGCACGGTGAAAACCTCATGGTGCTACGGGA
>JAIXLE010000263.1 GCA_026931725.1 Bacteroidales bacterium | reverse complement strand
ATGGCCGGAGTGGGTTTCGTAACCGTGTCACTGCGGAGGTCGATCATGAGTGCCAACAGGTTGGATGAACAGGATGCACTGTTTTGTTCTACCGCAATGGCACCATCACCGCCATCAGTTTCCGGGTGCCGGGGCGGGGGGTGCTGGGGCAACTGGGGGTTGCTGGCCGTCCAACAGATACCACCGCTTCTCCACCAGTTGAAAATACACGCCACGACCGGGGAGGGTTGGGAGCGTCACGGCCGCCGCGTTACCATTAGCGGGGATCTCCGCGACCCGTGCGAAACGTCGCAAATCCTTGAGATGACTGGGATTATCGGCGAGCGTGTCCTGAATGTCTCGCACCAAGACCCGAAACGCGAGTACCCGTGCATGTTCCGCCACGACTTTGGCAAACGCGGACGGTTCATCGGGAAGCCGATTACGGGGTGTCACGTCTTGAGGGTTTTGCCGTTGAGCATCCCGCCGGAATCGGAGTTCCTTCTCGGCCGTCGCTTCCACCAAGGGCACCCGTTGCGTAACTTGGGCATCCACGAACCCCGGTTCCAGCAGATGGGCCGCGAGGTAGTCGAACCGATTTCCCTCCATGGCGCGGATGGCTGAGGTCAACGCTTCTTTCGGGGCGGATTGCGGGAATGCAGGCAGATTCGATTCTACTTGATACCGGGGCGGCGGTGGCTGATCGAGTTGCGCCATCGCAAAATGTGCCATTCCCAGCACGATCGTCAGTGTTGCCGTCATCCGCATGGCCATATTCTCACGTTGAGTATCCGATATCCTGGTTCCCTGGAAGCCGGTCTATCCTCTAAAGTAACTTCGGTCAGTTTCGCGCAAAACTCCGATGCGAACTCGGAATCTCAACAGTACGGCGGATCGCAGGCATGGCAGGCAACACGTTCGGCAAACTTTTCCGCGTCACCACGGCTGGGGTCAGTCATGGGCCGGGGTATCTGTGCATTATCGACGGTTGCCCAGCCGGATTGCCGCTCTCCGTCGATGATCTGCTCCCGGACCTGCTCCGACGCAAGCCGGGTCAGTCCAAGCTCACGACCCAGCGGGATGAGGCGGACACGCCCGAAATCTGGTCCGGGGTCTTCGAGGGGAAGACGGATGGGACACCCATCGGGATTTCCTTCCGTAATCAAGATCAGCGTAGCAAAGATTATGGTGACATCGCGGAAAAATACCGTCCTGGCCATGCGGATTTCACCTTTGATGCCAAGTACGGTTTTCGGGATTATCGCGGCGGCGGTCGCAGCAGTGCCCGAGAAACCATTTGCCGGGTGGCCGCTGGGGCCGTGGCGAAAAAGCTGCTGATGCGGGCAGGGATTCGGATTCTGGGTTATGTCTCTCAAGTGGGGAACATCCGAGCCGAGGTGTCCGACCCGACCACGGTGACGCTGGAGCAAGTCGAAGCCACGCCGGTACGCTGCCCCATTCCCGAAAAAGCGGCCGAAATGATCGCCCTCATTGATTCGGTGCGATTGGATTGCGATTCCATCGGCGGGGTGTCGGAACTGGTCGCCGTGGGAGTGCCGCCGGGGTTGGGCGAGCCGGTGTTCGACAAACTGAAAGCGGACTTGGCCAAGGCGATGCTGTCTCTACCCGCTGTGATGGGGTTCGAGTACGGAGCCGGGTTCCGCGTCGCCCAAATGCGGGGCAGTGAGAACAATGATGTCTTCCTCCCGCCGCCGCCGCACATTCACACCGCAACCAACCGGCATGGCGGGATGCTCGGCGGGATTTCCAGTGGTGAGCCGATCGTTTGCCGTGTGGCTATCAAACCTACCAGTTCCATTCCCCGCAGTCAGCAGACCGTGACCCGCACTGGAGAACCGACCGAAATTCTCGTGCGGGGCCGACACGATCCCTGTTTGCTGCCCCGCTTCATTCCGATGGGAGAGGCCATGATGGCCCTGGTGATTGTCGATCACTGGCTACGGTGGAAGGCCGGACAACCGATGACGGATACTTGAACCCAATGATCGAGATTGTGAGAATTCCTCCCGTGATTCGCCGGAATTTGCCGATTATCCCGATGAAGCGGCTTGTAGGGATTGCACCCAGGCATCCGGTCGAATCAGTCGGGAATAAACAATCGGATACAAGGTTTGATCTGCGATTCCGACCGATACTAGGTGTGTCAGACGGATGCCTTCAACCAAAAGCAACCGCCTCAGTATTTAGGAGGAATATCGTGACCAAACGCATGATTCGCCCGCTGGCCGCGACCCTGGGGATTTGGGTAAGCGGCACGACACTGGTGGCCGCGCCGACGACCCCGGCGACCCCGGTTCCCCCATCCGCTAATCAGCAACTGGCGGACACCATCGCCAACCGACTCACCAGTCTGGCCGCGGCTCAGGGGGCCGATGTCAGTATGAGTACACAAAATGGGGTCGTAACTGTCACCGGGACCGCCCGCGATTCGGCCCAGAAGGCCGCGATCCTTGAGGAAGTCCGAGTGATTTCTGGTGTGAAACTGGTCCGAGACGGCATCCAGATTTCCCCCACGGCGGCCACGGGAATTCGGCAAGTCCAGGCAACAGATGATGCGCCTTCCGCGTTGCCGCCTTTCGCGGGTCAGCCGGTTGGTCCGGTCGCTCGACCGATGAGCATGGCCGTTCCACCGACCGCCAACCCCAATGCGATGAACCCGGTGGTGGAACCGACTCCCGTGGGCGGCGTTCCGGGTGCCGTCGCGGGCAGTGCCCCACCGCTGCCGCCGTATGCTTGGCCGACCTATGCCCCGCACAACAACTATAGCCGGGTCGGATACCCGCAAGCATACCCGTACAACGCCTTCCCGTTCATTGGCCCGTTCTACCCCTTCCCGAAAGTGCCGCTTGGCTGGCGGTCGGTGAAACTCGAATGGGAAGATGGTCACTGGTGGCTCGGTAAGACCGCTGTTCCGCACGATTACTGGCGTGTCCGCTTCTGGTAAGCGAAGAATGGTGGAAATCGTCGCAAGCCTGCTTGTCACCACAAGCAGGCTTGTTTCCGTTCGAGAATCGGCCTTGTCGGATGGTGGCTCCTCTTCCCATAATATCCAAATGTCTACCCAAAACGTCCTCGGCCCTGGCGGCCTCATCGCATCACGTCTTCCTGGTTTCGAGGCCCGACCGCAACAGCGGGAAATGGCCGCGGCGATTGCGGAGGCACTCGAACAGGATACCAACCTGCTCGTGGAAGCAGGCACGGGGGTCGGGAAAAGTTTCGCCTATCTTGTGCCCGCCATCCTGGCCGTCGCGGCAAACCCGAAACGCCGGATTGTCATTTCGACGCACACCATCAGTTTGCAGGAACAACTCATCCAGAAGGATATCCCATTTTTGCAATCGGTCCTGCCGCACGAATTCCGTCCCGCACTGGTGAAAGGGCGAGGGAACTACCTCAGCCTGCGGCGGTTACGCGGTGCCCAACAGAAGATGAACACACTGCTGGCCGACCCCACCGCGATGCAGCAACTGGTTCAGATTGGCCGTTGGTCCCGGACCACGCAAGATGGCAGCCGGGCCGATCTGCCGTTCCCGCCAACTCCCGCCATCTGGGATCTGGTCGAATCGGAAAGCGGCAACTGCCTCGGTCGCCAGTGCCCTCATTACAGTGATTGCTTCTATTTCAAAGCCCGGAAGATCGCCTTCGGAGCCAACCTGCTGATCGTCAATCATGCGTTGTTCTTCAGCGATCTCGCCTTGCGGAAAGCGGGCGCGGGTTTGCTACCCGACTACGACGCGGTCATCTTCGATGAAGCCCATACACTCGAAGACGTGGCCGCGGATCATCTCGGGCTCTCGGTCAATCAAGGGAGTGTCGAGTATCTACTGAATCAGATCCTCTCACCGCGATCCAATAAGGGTGTCCTGGCCTTCCACGGCGACGGGGAAGACTTTCAACGGGTGGAAGCGGCCCGCCAGGCCAGCGAACGGTTTTTCCAGTCGCTGCATTCCTGGTTCATCGCCCAGGGGCGGGGCAATGGCCGCGTCCGTCAACCGGGGCTTGTGCCGGATGTTCTCACGCAGGAATTGGCCAAACTGGCCAACCGCCTGCACGCCCTCGCGGCACGGGTCAACGCGGATGAAGATAAGATCGAACTGACGAGCCGAGCCGATCGGTTGAACCAGATCGCCGCCGCGACGCAACAATGGCTCAAACAGGAACTGGATGGTCAGGTCTACTGGGTGGAAGTACGCCCAGGACGGATGCCTCGTGTATCTCTGGCGAGTGCCCCCATCGCGGTTGGGTCTGCCCTGCAAGAGCATCTCTACGACAAAGTGCCCGCGGTCATTCTCACCAGCGCGACACTGAGTACCGGCAGCGGCTCGGGCGGATTCGAGCATTTTCGACACCGACTCGGACTCGATGGCACCCCTTCACACCAACTCGGCAGCCCATTTGACTATCGCAAGCAAGCGGAAATCCATCTCTTTCGTTCGCTGCCGGATCCGTCCAGTCAGTCCGCTGCTTACGAGCAGGCCGTAATCGAAAAACTCCCCGAAGCGATTGCTCGCACGGAGGGACGCGCTTTCGTCCTCTTTACCAGTTATGGTTTCCTGAATAAAGCGGCCGAGAAACTACGACCGTGGTTCGCACAGCACGGATACTCTTTCTTCTGCCAAGGTGATGGCGAACCCGCGGCCCGGATGGTGGAACGGTTCCGCACTGCTCGGAAGCCTGTCCTCTTTGGTGTCGACAGTTTCTGGCAAGGGGTGGATGTGCGGGGCGAAGCGTTGTCGAACGTCATCATCACGAAACTGCCCTTCGCGGTGCCGGATCGACCATTGACCGAAGCCCGCATTGAAGCCATCACGGCAGCGGGCGGCAACTCTTTCCAGGATTATCAGGTTCCGTTGGCGATCATCAAACTCAAGCAAGGTTTTGGCCGATTGATCCGCACGGCAGCAGATACCGGAATCGTTGTTCTGTTTGATCCACGCTTGCTGACGAAACCGTATGGCCGCACGTTCCTCGAAGCCTTGCCGGATTGTCGGCGATTCGTGGATGGGGTCGAACAAGACACGCCCAAGCCCAGAAGTCGAACCACCAAGGCGTAACGGCTTACAAACTCTGGGGTTCCGGTCGATCACTCCCCCGGAATCGGGTCGTGTGTATCGCCCGCAATCGTCACCAAACCCCGCAAGACACTACCGTCGATGCTGCTTTGCAGCCAGCGCACGGAGCCATCCGCGAAGGCACAATTCCCGCCGCCGGGGTGGTTGCCGCCAAACTGGCTGCTGCTGCTGATTCCCCCCAGGAACGGCGGAGCGTTTTCGGTCACGAGCAAGCCCCGCAAGGTTGGAGTGCCTCCCGCGAGCCAGGGGCCGAGTTGCTGAGTCGTTTCCGCAAATAGCATGGTGGAACTCAACCCATCCGTGATGGCGGAGAAGGGGGTCGCCCCATCGTAACGCCAGCAACCCGCATTCGGCGGGACGGGCGGCCCGAGTCCGAGATTCGCGGAGTCCGCACCGATTCCGGTGATGCCGACGTACTGAGTCCATTGGAAATCCTGGGTTGCGTTTTGCGTGGGATTGCCCGGACAAATCAGATTAAGAATGCGCGTGCGGGCGGGTGGGAGATTGTGTTCCGCGCTCCACGGTTGATTCAGATCAACGGCGGCGAAAATCGCGGCGGTATCCTGAGTGCGTTGGTCCATCGTCAGGAGTGCCGGCACCGTCCAGGCGAGTCGTTGTTCTGGCGAGAGAACCGCGTGCGGCACCGTTCCCGGCGGAATGACATTCGGGGCACGCACGGGGTTCTCCCCAGCGGGTGCGTTCTCATGCATTGCCGCGAACTGCGACAGAATCCGCAAGTGATTCTGACAATAGAGCCGTCCCTGATCGACCCGTGATTGTGTGATCCCGGTCAAAAATAGCCCTGCGCCGATCAATCCGATCAAGACGAGCACCAAGGCACCGATCAGACGATTCATAGAGATTCCTGCCAGTATGTTCTCGGACTTGGAGATTCTTGCCATCGGAGTTGTGGATTCTTGCCGGTCGTCGGGTACAATCCCCCGACACGGCGGATGCCGTGTTCCCGCCTGTGAACGTCTTCCCTGTATCGGAGCCATTCGTATGCGTTTACGCCTCATGATCCTCTGCCTGAGTGGTGCCATCGCCGCCCCAGCGAGTGCGGCAGACCCCATTCACTTGTTCAACGGCAAGGATCTCACGAACTTTTACACCTACCTGAAAGGGTATGGGAAAAACAACGATCCGAAAAAAGTCTTCACAGTCGTGACGGAAGATGGCGCCCCAGCCATTCGCGTCAGTGGGGAAGTCTTCGGATGCTTCACCACGGAAAAAGAGTTCGAGAACTACAAACTCACCGCCGAGTTCAAATGGGGCAAAAAGACGTTCCCGCCACGCGAAAAGGCCACCCGTGACAGTGGCATTCTCGTTCACTGCGTCGGTGAAGACGGCGTAGCCGGAGCATGGATGGAGTCCATCGAATACCAACTGATCGAAGGTGGGACCGGCGACTTTATCGTGGTTGGTGGCAAGAAGATTACCCCGCCGAGCATTGTCGCCGAAGTCGAGGATAAGCCGACCGGCCCGAAAGGGGCGAAGCAAGCGTACTACAAACCCGGCGGCGAAAAACGCACATTCCAAGGTGGCCGGGTCAACTGGTATGGCCGCGATCCGAAATGGACCGACACACTGGGCTACCGCGGCCCGGTCGATGTCGAAAAGCCGGTCGGAGAGTGGAACCAAGTCGAAATCATCTGCAAAGGCAACACGATTGTCAGCAAACTCAACGGCAAAACCGTAAACGCCGCGACCGAAGTGAAGCCCGCCAAAGGGAAGATCATCTTCCAGTCCGAAGGTGCGGAACTCTTCTTCCGTAACCTAGTGGTGACTCCGCTCGGGAAGTAAGTTTGATAATCCCGACAATTCTGGCGCATTTGGCGCTTGCAATCGTCGCACTTCTCCTTCAGGATATTCTCACGCCGCCACAACGGGGACCGTACAACTCACCGGATTTTCGGAGGGTTGTACGGGGGATGATGCACTTCCCCGTTGCCTGCCTCACCGATTTCCGGGTTGCCCACAACCCGATTTAGCTTCCGATTTTCGGACCTATAGCATCTGGAATGCCCCATGCGCAGTCGTTCTCTACTGAGGCACCGTCCGCTTTCGGCCGTCAGCCTGGGAGCTTGCCTCCTCATCGTGCTCGGCCAATCGGTCCATTCCCAGGAAAAGCCCGACAAGGCCACGCCACCGACTGAGCGCGGCTCCATCGTGGAAGACCGTGCCGCCCGCAAGCAACTGGAAGCCGGTGATGCACGCCTCGAATCCGGCGAGGCCGCCAAAGCCATCGAAGTCTGGCAATCCGTCATCGAACGCTACCCGCGGAGCCGGGTTCGCTTCGATGCACACTTGCGGCTTGGAAATCATTTACTCTCTAAGGAACGGCAGTACGATCGGGCACGCACGCACTTTGAAGCCGTCGCCGTGGAAGAGAACCCCGACGAAGCCAAACGAGCCGAAGGGACGCTGAAAATCGGTGTCTGCTACTTCGAGGGCCGCAATTACGGCAAATGCTTCAAGTACATGCGGGATGTGATCGAACAGTTTCCCGTCAGCCCGCAAGTCAACGAAGCCTACTACTACATCGGATTGGCACACTTCCAACAAGGCCATTACAGCCGGGCCATCACCGCACTGGAACGCGTCGGAACCGCGCTTCCCGCCCCCGAACCCGGAGCCGAAAAGGTTCAACATCAAGAAGTGTTGGAAGCCGGCAAGCGGCTGTTCATTCGGATTGAAGATGCAGACCTTGCCGCCTTGGAAGCGGGCAAAACCGTACCCATTCGTTGTGAGTCCGCCTCCGGCGACGCGGAAACAGTGGAATGCCTGCCCATCGGACGCAACGTGCGCCTTGTCGTGGGATCGATTCCGACCGCTCTCGGCCTACCCCAGCCCGGAAACGGCACCCTGGAGATTCGCGGCGGCGACCGGATCAAACTGACCTACCAGGACATCCACACCGCCGCAGGAGCGAAAGAAAAGAGTGTCACCCGTGAAATCCCCGTCGTCGGCACCGGCATCGCCGCCATTATGGATGGAGCCTTCGCGGAAACGCTACAGGGGGTCGTGCTGGGTCGTGGGATTAACGTGCAAGTCACGGATGCCGACTTCGATCTCACCGATGGTGCCGACATTCTGAAAGCCAGGATCGCCGTCTACCGCGAGAAGACCACGGAAGAACTCGCCGCGGAAGGAAGCCCATCCGGTGGTGATATTCTCCAGCCCACCAAGAAGGATGCCAACAAGCTCGATCGTTTCAAACAGATCGACAGCTTGGAAGTCATTCTCACGGAAGCCCGCATCACCCGGACAGAACCCGCATCGGGCACGCCGACTACAGACACAACACCCCCAGCGGACAACAAAACTCCGCCCGCCACCCCACTGGCAGAAAAGCCCGAGAAACCGGCCCCCCCATCAGAAAAGCCCACCACCGAAAACGCCCCAAACACAGAGAAAACCAAGAAAGATGATGCGGCGATTCACACAGGTGTGTTCCGCGCCGTTGTTCCATTGGAAAACTCCGAAGAAGTCCAATCCGGTGACGTGGCACTACAAGCATTGCCGAATGATCTGATCGTTCTCACCTACGAAGATGCGAAAAATGCCACGGGTGAGCCGATTGTCGTCACATTCCAAGCCCGTTGTGTTGAAGGGAGTCTGGGGAGCGTTCGCGTTTCTCAGACACAGATTTCCGACCAGGAACTCCGCGTCAAGACTCGGCTCAAAACCGCCAGTGCCTTGACGAACATCGGCAATCGGTACAAGGAATTCGGCCTCAAACAACACGCGGATGACAAATACAAACAAGCCCTCACACTCTGCGAAGAAATCACGACCGAAGCCCGCAAACTCGGCGGGCGGACGCTGGAAGAAACGTATGTCCAACTCTGGAAAATCTACTTCGAGATGGGCAATCTGTCCCTGGCCGCAGCGATGAGCCAGCGACTGCAACGCGAATTCCCGAACAGCGAATTCGTCGATGCGGCCCTGATTTCCCTCGCCGATGTGGCCCGCAAACAAGGCGACCATCGCCGAGCCATCGGCATCTACACGAGCGTTCTCCGCCTTCAGAAAAGCCCGCTCCGTGGTGAGGCTCAGTTCGGGATCGCGGAATCCTACGAAGACATGGCCAAGGCCGCTGAGGGGCAAGCCTCTGCCCAGCTCTACGATCAGGCTTTCCAGGAATACAAGAAAGTCTTCGACCTGTTCCCCGATAGTGGCCGAGTCGGGGAAGCCGTGGCCAAGATGGCGAATTATTATTACGTCCAAAAAGATTACGCGCGTGCCATCGACGTGTTTGAAACCGTGTTACGCACGCATCAGGATGCGAAGTTTCTGGATGTGATCCTTTTCAACTACGGTCGCTGTCTCTATCGCCTCGATAAGAAGGCGGAAGCCCGTCATCAATTTGACCAATTGATCGCGGATTTCCCGGAAAGTGCCCTCGCAGGCGATGCCAAGAAAATTTCCGAAGCCCTACGCAAGGGCGGATTCTAATAACTCCCGCCCATCCCATCGGCGCGGGTGGGCTTGTGCCTTCCACCGAACACTCTTGCGGACCCGACCGTTATGCGACAGCGAATCCGTCTCTCCTTGGTTCTTCTTGGCGCGGGCATGCTGGGGATCGCACTGGCCCAAAGCCCGAACCCCACATCGAAAAAGGCGACCACGCCTGCCGATGAGGCCGCGTTGGATGCCGTGACGAAACAGGCCGCCACGCTGGAAACGCAACTCGCCAAAACGAGTAGCACCAGCGCGGAAGCCGCCGAGATTATGCTCAAGTTAATGAAGCTGTATCATGAAAACGGTCGACCGTTCGGTCTGATTCGCGTGGCACAAACGTTCGTTGGTCAGCACTCCGC
>JAIXLE010000033.1 GCA_026931725.1 Bacteroidales bacterium | reverse complement strand
GAACTACACCACGCTGGTTCTCCGCGCGGACCCGGACACCAAAGAGGCCTCAACGGCCCTGGCGTTCCATTTGACCACGCGATATACCCAACAGAAGTTGAAGGCGTTTGCGGAACCGGATTATTATGCCGCGTTGACCAAGACGAACAACACCTTCCTCATTGCGGTTGTGGTGGTGGCGCTCGTCATGGCCATCGGCGGTGTGTTCGGGATGATGACGACGATGTTCGCCAGTATTGCTCAGCGTATCCGCGACATTGGAGTCTTACGACTGCTCGGATTCAAACGCTGGCAGGTGACGGTTTCCTTCATGCTGGAGTCTCTGGCCATCGCGGCTGTTGGTGGAGCCTTGGGTTGCCTGTTCGCCTGGCTAATCGCCGATGGTCGTGGCGCGACTAGCACGCTCTCCAATGGCGGAGGCGGCCCTGGTGGCAAGACCGTGGCCGTTGAAATTGATGTGAGCGCGGAAGTCGTCGCCTTGGGGATGCTGTTCGCGTTCGTCATGGGGCGACTTGGCGGCCTCGTCCCGGCGTTGTCGGCGATGCGCCTGAAGGTGTTGGATTCGTTGCGGTAAGAATCCCCTCTGTGGCAGAAGTGGGGTGAACCTCATCTGTTCACCCCCGAGTTGATTACAGCGAGACGGTGACTGTCTTCACTTCCGAGTAAAGACTCAATGCATACTCCCCGAGTTCTCGACCAATGCCGGATTGTTTGAAACCGCCGAACGGGGCAGCCGCGTCGAAGACATCAAAGCAGTTCACCCAGACCGTTCCCGTACGCAAACTGTTGGCAACACGGAACGCTTGGGAAACATCGCGTGTCCACACGGCGGCGGCCAGTCCGTAAAATGTCTTGTTCCCGCGGGCGATCACTTCCTCGACATCCCGGAATGGTAAGACGCTCATCACGGGGCCAAAAATCTCTTCCTCCGCGATTTTCATATCGTCGGTCACATTGTCGAAGATCGTCGGGGCGATGAAGTACCCCCGTTCTCCGACACGATGACCGCCGCAGAGCAGGTGCGCGCCCGCTTCTCGCCCACTTTGGATGTAGCCCAAAATCCGATCCAGTTGCTCTTGAGACACCTGCGGTCCCTGAGTCGTCGCCAGATCGAATGGATCGCCGAGTTTTTGTTTCTTTGCTTTCTCGACGAGCCGAGCGACGAACTCCGCGTGAATCTTCTCTTCCACGAATAGTCGGCTACCTGCACAGCAGCACTGGCCCTGATTGAAGAATAAACCATCGTAGGCACCCTGAACCGCGGCATCGAGATCGGCATCGGCGAAGACGATGTTGGGAGATTTTCCACCCAGCTCCAGGCTGACCCGTTTGAGGTTACTGCGTGCGGCAGCAGCCATGACTAGGCGACCCACTTCCCCCGAGCCGGTAAAGGCGACTTTGTCGATGTCCGGGTGTGCGGCAATCGCGGCTCCGGCAGTCGGGCCGAAACCGGGGACCACGTTCAACACCCCATCGGGAATGCCCGCTTCTTGAGCCAATTCCGCCACGCGGAGAGCCGTCAGCGGAGTTTGTTCCGCAGGCTTCAGCACAATCGTACAACCGGCAGCCAGTGCGGGTGCGAGCTTCCATGCTTGCATCAATATGGGGAAATTCCACGGAATGATCTGCCCGACTACGCCTACAGGCTCGTGTCGCGTGTAACAGAAGTACGGGCCTTCGATCGGAATGGTCTTGCCGTGAATCTTGTCGGCCCAACCGGCATAGTAGCGGTAGCACTTGATCGCCAGTGGTAGATCGGCGGCGAGTGCGACCGCGTAGGGTTTGCCGTTATCGAGGGTTTCTAACGCGGCGAGTTCCTTGTGGTGTTGCTCGATCAGATCGGCCAAACGGTGCAGTAAGCGTCCACGCTCCGCCGCAGACTTTTGGGGCCACGGCCCGGACTCGAACGCTCGCCGAGCCGCTTGCACGGCCAGGTCCACATCGGCAGCATCACCTTCCGCCACCCGACAGATCACCTCACCCGTGCTTGGGTCGTGCGTCTCAAATGTCTGACCGCTGACACTGTCAACCCAGCGGCCACCAATGAACATTTTTTGATCTGTGACCGTGGGTTTTCGGGAGTGCGGCGTGGAACGAGAAGCCGTGGCGGTGGACATTGCGAATTCCTCGACAAGGTGAACGGCGACAATCGACAGGAAGACGAAGAGCTATTTTCAGCGTTGTCGATTGTCGATCACCGCCGGGCATTTCGCAAGGGTGTGATCTTCAAGAGAAGGAGTTCGCGCCAGTGAACGGGAATGGATGGGGTTGAGGCTTGGCCGATTCCGCGATTCGGATTCCAGAAAGTTTCCTGGGAATCGGTGTGCTGCTGGATTTCCTGACAGGGGAGTCGATGGCCGGGTTTCGCGCGGTTGACGTGACCGCGTGATCTGCCGATCATAATGTGGGCGAGACAGTTTGGAACTCACGCCCGCATACACCGGGAGATGATCGCGTGAAATTGATTTCTCGAACCACGCTGGTTGCCGGAATGTTCATTGCAGCCGTGGGTTGCGGTGGTGGGAATTCGGCCGTGCCGAAACCGACCTCCCCAACTGGCACTACATCTGCGGCCAAACCGGCAGAGATTGCACTACACCAAGTGTCCGCGACCGGGTTTGAATCTTTGCTCGCGGAAGCGAAGGGGCAGCCGGTGTTGGTCGATTTCTGGTTCCTGGGGTGCGCGCCTTGTAAGAAAAAATTCCCGCACATCGTCGAACTGCAAGCGCGTTACGCCCCCGATGGGTTGGTCGTGATGAGTTACAGCATCATGGCGGAAGACTGGAAGGAAAAAGACAAAGTGATTTCCTTCCTGAATGATAAGAAGGCGCACTTTCAACATTATGTTGCGAAAACCACGGAAGATTCGGATCAGGTGACGACAAAATATGGCGTGGAATCGACACCCGCGATTTTGCTGATTGATCGTGCCGGTAAGCGGATCCCGGTGCCGGAAGAAGTGACTGATGAAGAATTGGAAGGTTTCATCCGACAAGCGATACGTCCATTATGATGAGTGCGTCAGGCAAGTGAAGCAAGAAGGCCCACAGGCGAACCCGCGGGCCTTCCGATCGATCACTGTGGAAACATCACGAGGTGGTGACAGCCGAGGCAACCTTGCTGAAGGTTGCGTTGGACTGAGTACCGATCGCGGTGATGGCCGCGATGCAGACCACGATAATCAGAGCGAGCATCACGGCGTATTCCACAGCGGTCGGGCCATCTTCTTTGCGGAGGAATTCGGAAACCTTCGTGACGAACTTGTTCATGGGTGAACTCCCAGTTTGTAAACTTACCGCCGGGTACGATGCAGTGTCGGCCGCACGGCTGACTCACTTGTTTCATCGCTCCATTCCGGCGACACCATTACCTAGGTCACGTCTGGAGAGCGTGCAAATCCGCGGGAAAGATTTTTTTGAGTTCCCGACAGAGGTGCCGAAAAGTGCGACACCTCCCGATAACCCCTCACTGTTCTGTAAAGGCGTTCTGATGGCTGAAACTCCGCAGCGCAAGAGTCTTACGACAACTGCAGGCCCAGGTCGCGCGCCCAACCGCGCGATGCTCCGGGCCGTTGGGTTCTTGGATGATGATTTCGAGAAACCGATTCTCGGCGTGGCTTCGCTTGCCAGCGACATCACGCCATGTAACGCCCACCTGGGACGGCTGGTCGAAAAAGGCCGCGAGGGTATCCGTGCGGCGGGTGGTGTTCCACAGACGTTCGGTGCCCCGACGGTGTCGGACGGGATCAGCATGGGCCACGCCGGGATGCGGTATTCGCTCGTTTCCCGCGAGGTTATTGCGGACTGCCTCGAAACCGCGGCGGGTGGGATGAACCACGATGGTCTACTCGCTTTCGGCGGTTGCGACAAAAACATGCCCGGCTGCGTCATCGCCATGGCCCGGCTCAACATTCCGAGCGTTTTCGTCTACGGGGGCAGCATCATGCCGGGGGTCGGCCCGGATGGTGAGGATGTCGACATCGTTTCCATCTTTGAGGCGGTGGGAAAGTTTCAGGCTGGTGCCATTGATGCCAAGAAACTGCACAAGATCGAGTGTTCCAGTTGCCCCGGACACGGTTCCTGTGGCGGCATGTACACCGCGAATACCATGTCGTCGGCCATCGAGGCGATGGGGTTGAGCCTGCCCTATGGTGCCAGCAATCCGGCGGTGTCTTCGGCTAAAGATCGTGAAGCCTATCTGGCCGGGAAGGCGTTGGTCTACTGTGTGAAGAACAACATTCGCCCGCGGGACATCATTACGCGCAAGTCCTTGGAGAACGCCTACACGCTCATTCTGGCGCTCGGTGGTTCAACCAATGCGGTCTTGCACCTCATGGCCATTGCGCGGGAAGCCGGTGTCGACTGGACTTATGCGGACTTCGACCGTCTCGGCGCGAAGACCCCGCACATTGCGGATTTGAAGCCGGGCGGTCAGTACGTCATGTTCGATCTGTTCCGTGTCGGCGGCACTCCAGCCGTGCTGAAAGCCTTGCTGGAAAAAGGGATGCTGCACGGCGACTGCCCGACCGTCACCGGAAAAACTCTGGCCGAGAACCTCGCCGATGTGCCCAGTGTTTACGCCACAGCGCAAAAGGTCGTGCGACCGTTCTCGAATCCACTTTCCGAGCATGGGCATATCGCCATTCTGCGGGGGAATCTGGCTCCCGAAGGGGCGGTCGCCAAACTGGCCGGGTTGAAAGTCCACAAGATCACGGGGCCAGCCAAGGTGTTCGACGGTGAGGAAGCCTGCTTCCAGGCGATTCAAGCGCAGAAAATCGTTGCCGGGGATGTCGTGATTATTCGCGGTGAAGGGCCGGTTGGCGGGCCAGGCATGCGGGAAATGCTCTCCATCACCGGGGCATTGATGGGGCAAGGGCTGGGGGAAAAAGTCGGGCTCATCACCGATGGTCGCTTCAGCGGGGGAACGCATGGCCTTGTGGTTGGCCACGTTGCGCCGGAAGCCTGGGTTGGCGGGCCAATTGGGTTGGTCCAAGATGGGGATAGCATCACCATCGACGGGGATACGAAAGAGCTCACACTACACCTGGATGATGCGGAACTCACCCGACGCAAGGCGGCTTGGGTGAAACCGGCGATTCGGGCTTCGGGCGGTGTTCTGCTGAAGTATGCCAAACTCGCCCGTTCCGCGGCCGAGGGAGCCGGGACGGGTTGAGCCTCTGGAAGTCCTCTCCTTGCCCGTGCCTCCGGGTACGGGTAAGACACTGTTACCTTCTGCTAAGATTTCTGCATTCCTCCCCTTAGGAGCCTCCTCATGGCTACAAGCCCGGAAACCCGCATCCAGGAACTGCATCTCACACTCCCCACGGCTCCGAAACCGGCAGCGGTGTACAAACCGGCTGTGCGGGTGGGGAATTTGCTGTTCGTTTCTGGCCACGGTCCACTCAAACCCGATGGCGTGCAGATTAAAGGCCGCGTCGGCGAAAACATGACGCTGGATGAAGGTTACGCCGCGGCGCGGCAAGTGGGGCTGGCTGTTCTGGCGACCTTGAAAAACACGCTGGGTTCGCTCGACAAAGTCAAACGGCTCGTGAAGACACTGGGCTGGGTGAACTGCACTGCGGACTTCACGGATCAACCGAAAGTCATGAACGGCTGGTCTGAGCTGATGCGAGATGTGTTTGGCGAAGAAGCGGGTGTCGGGGCGAGAAGTGCGGTTTCCGCGCATGTGCTGCCCGGTGGCATCGCGGTGGAAGTCGAGGCGATCTTTGAAGTGGAATAACCCACACGTTCCCATGCGGTGTTCGGGGAGTCTGGCAGCTCGTCTCTCCCTGACACCACTGGGATATAAGGCGTTTAGCACGCCATGACCAGTTCCTCGCCGGTCAGGGCTCCGAGCAACTGCTCAGAAGATGCCGTGATGGAAACGTACTCCGTGGCCCCGGCAAATCGGGCAAACCGCTCAATCTTTGCATCATCTGGGCCAATGATGACGATCCGGGCATCGGGAAGTTCTTGTGCGAGTTTTGCACAGGTCAGCACGCCATTCGGGGCCAGTAACACCACGGATGTGGGCCGTGTGTCACGAGCGACCACGCGGGCCGCATCCGGGCCGCTGGCCGTGACAATGCTCCAGCCCATCCGCATCAGGCGGGATTCCACGGCAGTTGGTAGTTGTAATGCCTTCATTCCCAACACGATCCGACGCTGCGTCGTCCGCTCCACAGTTCGGTCTTTCCGATTTCCACTCTTACATTGGCTCGTCGGAATCATCGCTCGGCTCCTTTTGGTCATGCGGAAATAACGACATGACCAGTTCACATAGAGTTCGCCAAAACCGATAGAAACTTGCGCGCTCTCGGTCGATTTCGCACGAACTTCCGCCCAATTATTGCTGGCGGCATGTTGTTGTATACAACCGTCGACCGTAAACCAAACTCGGTTAGGGGCAACTGGGGCAAATTTCGGTCGCATCCTGACAGATTGGCTATAACTTCACAAGTCACTTTGTATCCCCGAGGGCTGATCGTTATGGCGCAGTCGCGTATTTCTATTGGTAGCTGGGCGTACATCTTCAATCAGGAAGTCCCGACCACCGATTTCCACCAGATTCTGCATAAATTGCACGATCTGGGGTACGATGGCGTGGAACTGGGGAGTTTTGGTGTCCACCCCACGCCCGCTTCGCACCCTACCCGAGCGTCGCGTGCCCGGCTCAAGAAGGAAATCGCCGATCACGGTCTGGCGCTGTCTGGGATTGCGGTGGACCTTTGGAGCTTCAAAACTCCGGGTGTGTCGATACTGGATGAGAACCCCGTTTCGTACATGACCGCATTTCTGGGCTGGGCGGCGTTCGCGGCGGATTTGGATGTGAAGACCATCCGCGTGGATACAGTCCTGGGACCGGACTATTTTGAGACGGAAGAAGGCAAACAACTCGGCGCGGATAAAGGTTTCGATCGGCTCGTGTCAGTCTGGGATAAGTGCAGCAAGATCGCGGCCGATTATGGCATGAACATTTGCTGGGAGTTTGAACCCGGCTTCCTGTTCAACAAGCCCTCGGAAATTATCAAGCTGGTGGATGCGGTGCGGGCCAAGGGGAATCAGAATTTTGGTGTCCTGTACGATACCTGCCATGCGCACATGTGCGCCAAGATCGGCGCGAACCAACCGGGTGAAAAAGAATTGCTACCCGGTGGTGCCCTGGAACTGCTGCAAAAACTGCAGGGGAAAATCACGCACGTTCACCTGATTGATTCCGATGGTAGCTTGAACGAGCATAACACCAGTACCCACAACCCATTCGGTACGGGGCATTTGAACTTCGACGAACTGGCTCCTGCCTTGCAGACTTGCGGCGTGCCTCATGATTGGTGGTGCGTCGATCTCTGCTTCTGGCCGCACGCCTGGGATGTCACCGCCCAGAGCAAGAAATATCTCGACACGCTCCGCGCGAAATACCCCACCGTGGCGTGAGCGGTGTCACCCTTATTGGGCTCCTGGGATCCCGAGTAATTTCGGATCCTGGGTGTTCTCGCCCGTGATTTCGGGAATGGGGCGATCACTGAACCATTCTCCATCTGCGGTCGGGCCGTGCAGAATCGGACTCGGATAGACCGGCACCATCCAGACGGTCGATTCCGGCAACAGCACTCCATCCTGAAAATGCAGGATGTACTGAATGTAGTAGTGGACGATGGACGTTTCGAGCGATTGGGTCTTGCCGTTGGCGAGGCAGCAATAAAAGACACCGCGGAGTGCCTGGTAATCTTTCCCGGACACGGAACCGATGGGCATATCCATCCGCCAACGCTGTGCGGGTTCGACAATCGTTGCGGGAATGACTTTGGCATCGGGGCCATATCCGTTCGTGATGAAACTTTTCTCCATCAAGGCGATGCTGAAGAAGTTATCCGCGGTTTTGGGTCCACGGTCGATTTCCCAGCGAATCGCCAACGGCACATCTTTTAACGCCTCTCCGACATCCGCCCGGTTTCCCGATTCGCGTTGCAGGGAGATACGGAAAGTCGCTGTGCGGTAGTTACCTTTGTTGAACAGCTTGTCTGATCGTTCGTCATTACCACGATAGTAGGTATTATGCACACCACGCGGCAACTGATGGAACGCCTGTGGCCAAGCCCAGCCCAGTGGATTTGGTGAGGCGGATTTCAGGGCCGCTCCGAGTTCTTCCGCTCGGGTCTGCGAGGCTTGTGCCCGTTGTCGTGTGGCGGCGAGTTCTTGCCAGAGAATCCCACTGATCCCAAGTGCGAGTAGCAGCAAGACTGCCCCCGGTTGCCCCAGGCAGGTGAGAATACGCCCCATCCGCCGATCGGCCCATAACCCGGCTTGCGTCGCCACATGGGCGGACATTCCCAGTAGGTACACGGCGATCATCGTTCCTGACAGCAAACGATGTTCTCGTAGAAACGCGGTGATGGCCGCGGAGGAATGCCAGGAATACGCGAGATCGACCGCCAGAATCGTGAGGAAGATCATCAAGACGGGGAACGGCTGCCAGACCCACCGGGCGACCAGGGCAACACGACTCCATTCACGCACGCCCTGTTTGGTTCGCCGACGGACACGCGTTGTCAGACCCAGCATCAGAAGGCCCAACATTCCATAGCTGAAGATGGGGTGATCCATCACCCCGATCACTGCGGTTTCGCCCCAATAGAAGAGGTGCCACCAGTGCCAGGGGGTATCGGTCTGTGCGACTGGCGGGGGTGGAGTGGTTGGCAATTGGGCGAGATACGCCATCGGGTTCGCCCGAAACTTTTCGATACAGGACTCGCAGCAGAAGGCAATGACTCGCCCATTGTGTTCGATTGTGAAATCCGGGACAGCCTTTTCGCTCGGAAGCACGGGGCAGAACGGATTGGGAGGTGTTTCGCCAATCGCGGCGGGCAAAGCCACGACCCACGCCGCCACGAGTACGCAAACGACTACGGCTCGCATCATGAAGACGTGCCTGTCTTGAGGGTGTCCACTGCAACCACGGATGCGGTTTCCCATCTTTATTATGCCGAGGTGGATACTGATGGGGCAGGGAGATTCGCCGGGTTGTGGATTCGCCGCGGATTTTGCGTACCCGAGTGCGGGGAATTTCGCCAAGATAGCCTCATCCCGGCGCGGCACACCCTGCATCGCCAGCAGACTTTTCCCAGGAGTAACGCAATGGCCACGAAGAAACCGTTGAACGTCGGCATGATCGGTTATGGCTTCATGGGGCGGGCACACTCAAACGCCTACAAGCAGGTAGGTCAATTTTTCCCCTCTGAACACCGGGTTGTACTCAAAGCGGCCTGTGCCCGTGATGCGGGGAAGATTCAGGCGTTCGCGGACCAGTGGGGCTACGAGTCCATTGAGACGGACTGGCGTAAGCTGATCGATCGCAAAGACATTGATGTCATCGACATTTGCACACCGAACAACATGCACAAGGAGATTGCCCTGGCCGCCGCCGCGGCTGGGAAGATGATTCTGTGTGAAAAGCCGTTGGCCATGAACGCCGGGGAAGGGGCCGAAATGGTCGCCGCTGTCGAGAAGGCCAAAGTCCCGAACATGGTCTGGTACAACTACCGCCGCATTCCCGCTGTCACCTTGGCGAAGAAGTTCATCGACGAAGGTCGCCTCGGCAAAATCTTCCACTATCGCGCCAAGTTCCTGCAAGATTGGACGATCAAGTCCGACCTCCCCCAAGGCGGACAGGGCCTGTGGCGGCTCGATGTCGCGGCGGCGGGTTCGGGTGTTTCCGGCGACTTGTTGGCGCACTGTATCGACACCGCAATCTGGCTCAACGGTAGGATCGACACGATTTCCGCTCTGACGGAAACCTTCATCAAAGAACGCACGCACACTCTCACTGGCAAAGTCGAGAAAGTCGGTATCGACGATGCGTGTATCTTCATGGGCAAGTTCTCGAACGGTTCACTCGCCAACTTCGAGAGTACCCGGTACGCACGCGGCCACAAGG
>JAIXLE010000152.1 GCA_026931725.1 Bacteroidales bacterium | reverse complement strand
GTCCGCGAGGCCCGCGGCGACGACGTTCTTGGCGATGTAGCGGGCCATGTACGCGGCTGAGCGGTCCACCTTGGTCGGATCTTTGCCGCTGAACGCTCCGCCGCCGTGGCGACCCCGACCGCCGTAAGTATCCACGATGATCTTGCGGCCCGTCAAGCCGCAGTCGCCGTGTGGGCCGCCTTCCAGGAACACACCCGTCGGGTTGATGTGGAAGACGATGTCGCCTTGGATCAGGTCCGGGCGTTCGGCTTGCAATGTCGGGAGAATCAGCTTTTCGACGATTTCCTTCCGGGCCGCATCGGTGAACTTGCGGCTCCGACCAGAGCCTTCCATCACGGTTTCATCGTGTTGGGTACTGAGAACCACCGTATGAATACGGTGCGGTGTCCCATCGGGGTTGTATTCAACCGTGACTTGGCTCTTGGCATCCGGGCGTGCCCATTTCAAACGGCCATCTTTCCGCATGGCGGCGTGGTTCTCAACGAGCCGGTGCGACAGGTAGATCGGCAACGGCATCAGACTGCGGGTTTCGTCGCAAGCGAAACCGAACATCATTCCTTGGTCGCCCGCGCCGCCGGTATCGACACCCACGGAGATGTCTGGTGATTGTGAGTGAATCAGGCAGTTGACTTGGCAGGTATCCGCCGCGAAGCCGATGTTCGGATCGGTGTAGCCGATCTCGCGGATCGCATCGCGGACGATTTGATCGACATTGACCCGCGTCAGCGGTGCGGTCGTGGTGATTTCGCCAGCCACGGTGCAGTGATCGGTAGTCACGAGGGTTTCACAGGCTACCCGACTCATCGGGTCGTGCTGTAGGCAGAAATCCAGAATTGCGTCCGAAACTTGATCGGCCACTTTATCCGGGTGGCCCATCGACACGGATTCGCTCGTGAACAAATATCGGGTAGAACTCACAGGTATCGCCTCTCCTACGGGCAGGATGCCTTCCGCAACCGGAGCCATTGTATCAGGTATCGGCTTTGTCAAGCCAGATCGGTATTTTTATTCTGATTTGGATGCCGATGGTGAGAATTTGTGGGATTGTGACGAATCGGGTGCCCCTATGCATGGCTGGGCATCCGTGATAAGGTGAAAGGGTCCGTGAGGCCGTCCCTCACACTCTTCCGCATCTTGTGCGAGCGCCGACCGCATCATGCCGCCGCCGACGTCGAATATCCGAAACTTCTGTATCATCGCGCACATCGACCACGGGAAGTCGACGCTGGCCGATCAGTTTCTCCTGAAAACGGGGACGATCTCCGAGCGGGACATCAAAGCTCAAACGCTCGATAGCATGGACCTGGAACGGGAACGTGGCATCACCATTCGGATGCACCCCGTCACGATCTACCACGAACACAACGGCCAGCAGTACGAGCTCAACCTCATCGACACACCCGGCCACGTCGATTTCAACTATGAAGTCAGCCGATCCCTCGCCGCGTGTGAAGGGGCCATTCTGCTCGTGGATGCCTTCCAAGGCGTGCAGGCGCAGACCGTGGCCAACGCCTTCCTGGCAATGGAAGCGAACCTTCGGTTGATTCCGACACTCAACAAAATTGACTTACCCCATGCTCGACCCGAGTATGTGATCGCGGAGATGGAACAGGCCGTCTTCACGGAAGCGGCTGATGTCATCAAAGTCAGCGCGAAAGCCGGACTCGGGATCGAAAATGCGCTCACGGCCGTCATCGAACGGGTGCCCGCGCCCAACGGTGATCCAACCGCCCCGTTGAAAGCCCTCATCTACAACAGCCACTTCGACACCTACAAGGGAGTGGTGGTGTATTGCCGGATGATCGACGGGGAGTTGAAGCTAGGCCAAAAGGTCAAACTCATGCGTACCGGACGCGAGTACGCCGTTACGGAGATTGGCCAATTCCGCCCCGATATGACCAAGTGCGAGAGTCTCGCGGCCGGGCAGGTCGGCTACTTCACGGCCAACATCAAGAACATTCAAGATGTCAACATCGGCGATACCGTCACGGATGCCTTGCACCCCGCAACCGAACCGCTGCCAGGGTACAAGGAACCGAAGCCGATGGTGTACTCGGGGTTATATCCGGTCAACAACAACGAGTTTGAAGCCCTGCGGGAAGCGCTCGCCAAACTGAAGCTCAACGATAGCAGCTTCGTCTACGCACCCGAAGTCTCGGACGGCCTCGGTTTCGGCTTCCGCTGTGGCTTCTTGGGGATGCTCCACCGCGAAATCATCCAGCAGCGGCTCGAACGGGATAGCGAACTCGATCTGGTTCAGACCGCGCCGAACGTCACCTACGAAATCGAGAAGACCAACGGCGAACAGATCCAAGTTCACGGCCCGCAGGATGTCCCGGATGGCGGCGGAATCAAAGAATTCCGCGAACCGATTGTCAAAATCAGCTTCTTAATCCCCGCGGGGAACGTCGGCGACTTGATGACCATGTGTCATGAACGCCGGGGCACCTTCGTCCGAACGGAATATCTGTCTCAGCAACGTGTGATCCTTGTGTTCGAGATGCCGCTCGCGGAAGTGATCTACGACCTATACGATAAGCTCAAATCCGTTACCCACGGTTACGGAACGATGGACTACGAGGTGATCGGCTACCGTCCCGCGGAACTGGTGCGACTCGACATTCTGGTTCACCATCAGCGGGTCGATGCGTTGTCCGTGATTGTCCACCGCTCCACCGCCGAGAAACGCGGCCGGGCGGTGTTGAAGAAACTGCGTGAAGAAATCGACCGCCATCTGTTTGAAGTGGCACTTCAAGCGGCCATTGGAAGTCGCGTCGTGGCGAGGGAAACGATCGCGGCGATGAAGAAGAACGTCACCGCGAAGTGTTACGGCGGCGACATCTCCCGGAAACGCAAACTCTGGGCGAAGCAAGCCGAGGGGAAGAAACGCATGAAGGCGATTGGCCAAGTGGCTGTGCCACAGGAGGCTTTCCTGGCTGTGCTGGAAAGCGGTGACTAATCGCTGGTTCTCAATAATTTCCGCGTCCAAACGGAATTGCCTGTGAACACTGGTTCGGCCACACCTGCTCCTGTTGAGGCGATATTCATCGATCCGGTGTTGCCGTCAGCAGATTGGACTTCGTGCGATTTGTCGACTACCCCGAAGCAAGACCCGTCATGGGAAGGGGAAGCAGAGTATCCCATGGCGGATATTCTGCGTCAGTTTATTCAAATTATGACGCTACTCCTCTGTCTCTTCCTGGTCGTTCGCACAGTGGGTGTCGAACCGTTTGGCGTGCCCACTGGCAGCATGGCGGAAGCCCTGATCGGGAACCACCGCGAAAGCATCTGCCCACGTTGCCAGTACCCCGTTCGAGTCGGTCAGCCTGCGTCACGCGGGCGATTTGTCGATTTCGGAGCCTGCCGATGTCCGAACTGTGACGGTCACGTTGATCTGACCCAGGCACCAGAGTTACCCGGTGATCGTCTCTTGGTCGATAAGACCGCGTTCGAGTGGCGATCGCCGCGCCGCTGGGAAATTGCCGTCTTCCGCTGTTCCGCTGACCTCGATAAGCCCTATGTGAAGCGAACCGTCGGCTTACCGGGAGAACGCATCCAGATCATCGACGGCGACATTTACGCCAACGGTGAACTGGCTCGCAAAACTTGGGAACAGATCCGTGAAACCCGGATTCCGTTCTTCGATCTGAACTATGCCCCGATCACGGATGGTTGGCGATCCCGTTGGCTCGTGGAACCGATCGCGGCGGACCCAAATCGCATCATTCCGTGGCGACTTACTCCCGGACAACCCGTGGATGCGGACATTCTCCAAGATGGCAGCTTGCACCTGGACGCGACCCAGGCACCCATCGGTTTAACCTATCGTCATTGGCAATGGGATCGGCAAGATACTGACCCCGTCCGGGATTGGTTACACTACAACGGCCCCGCCCCCAGCACTGGCCGAACTCGACCGATTGCCGTCGTCGCCCCTGCGGTGCATGATTTTTGCTTGGAATGTGATCTCGAAATCCACGCGGGAGCCGGAAGCATAGCGTTCCGGCTGGGTGACGGGGGGGATTATGCCACGGTCGAGATTCCGATTCAGTCCCAGCAGGCTACGACTTTGCAAGCCATTGAAGAACGTGCCCTCGGTGAACCGGTCGAGCCGATCAGCCATTCGGTTCACGGGTTTGAACTGGAGGCAGGCCGTTCCTATCATGTGGAATTCGCCTTCGTCGATCGCCGCATCACTTTGGCTGTGGATGGGCAGGTGATTGTACCGCCGTTGGATCTCCCCCCGCGTGACCGCCGTGGAGGGGTGCGGCAACCGTTGCAACTCGGGGTCCGAGGAGCTCATGTGGCCATCCACAACTTGAAACTGTACCACGATATCCATTATCGATCAGAAGGCCGACATGCGGTTGATCGCCCGCACCAATTGGCTCAGAATGAATATTTTATGTTAGGCGATAACTCGGCTGATTCCCACGATAGCCGAGAGTGGCCCGAACCCGGTGTCGCGGAATCCGACTTCATCGGGAAGCCATTCTTGATTCATCAACCGATGCGATTAGCGCGCGTCCGCATCAACGGTCGAGATCGGCTATTCCAGTTCATCGACTGGTCCCGATTCCGATGGGTCCGATAGAAATAAGGAAAAAGGAAAAAGGAAAAAGGAAAAAGGAAAAAGGAAAAAGGAAAAAGGAAAAAGGACGGAGAAGAGAAAGAACGGATAAAGAAAAAGGACAGAGAAGAGAAAAACCTGATCCAATCAGGGCAGGGGACTAGAAAGATACCTCATCCCAGACCCAAAATGGGAGAGGCACGGAATCCGATACATTTACTGAACGACCGCTGCTGAAACGACCACAAGTATTCGCTGTGGCTCTGAAACGATTTTGAGGATGGTATGGCTTATTCTCCGCTTTCCTCTTCGCCCGCGTCTCCCCCGCCAGGATCGGTTACACACGCATTCACTACCACCAAACCTCGTGCTGATGGCGGTGGGAAGCCCCAATCACGCGATTCATTCCGGGAAATCGTCGAAACGGTCGTCTTCGTCGTGGCACTGGTGCTGATGCTGAAACTGTTCGTTGTCGAAGCCTTTGTCATCCCGACCGGCTCGATGGCGGAGACACTCTACGGCTATCAGAAGATCGTCAACTGCCCAGAATGCGGCTTCGTGTATCCCGTCAATAGCAGTGATGAAGTGTCACCCTCGGATGGCCGCCCCCGGCAAGTGGTTGGGGCGTGCTGTCCGAATTGTCGGTATCGGGTGCGCTGGGATCGCAACAACCCCTCACCTCCCAGCCCGAGTGGCGATCGCGTACTCGTTCACAAAGCTCAGTATGCGTTTGAATCTCCAGAACGCGGCGATGTCGTCGTCTTCAAATACCCGGTCGATCCCCAAGTGAACGGCGAGCAGCAGAACTACATCAAACGACTCTGCGGCTTCGGCGGGGAAACCATCGCCATTAACTCGGGCGACCTCTACCGTACAACGGCTTCCATCTACGACGGCACTACACCTGCTGGGGCTCCGCGTTTTCCTCGGCCCGCCAATCCGCTCGATGCCTGGTATGGCCCGGAAGTGGAACTGCACAGCAAAACATCACCACCATTTGAGCCCAATGGGCCGGACTACACTTATCATAATGCCGAACCGGCCCTGGCGCTGTTCGCGGCCTCACGCCAATCAGGGTTTGCCTCCCCGGTGGAATCGGGGTTTGAGCTCATCCGCAAGACCGATGCGATGCTGGAAACCATGAAACGGATCGTCTACGATAACGATCACCAATCCGCATACCTCGCCTCGAAGAGTGTTCCGCCACGTTGGAACTTTGAACCCGGTTCCGGTTGGGCTCCCGTTGGCCCGCCGGGAATGCCGAAGTCGTTCACGCACAGCGGCGAGAGCTTGAACTGGGTGCGGTATCAGCATTTGGTTCCACAGTCGGATGATGTCTGGGGGAAACTGGCAAACGGCTATGAACCGGGTTTGCTGCCACCCACGGTGATTACGAATTTCATGGGTTACAACAGTGGTGTGGATCGGGACCGAGGAGCCTTCCGCGAATCCGGCGAACATTACTGGACCGGCGATCTGATCCTCGAAACCGAAGCGACTCTGAGTTCGGCCAGCGATGAAGTCGTTCTCGAACTCTCCAAAGGCGCGAACCGTTTTCAGGCCATCTTTGCGGGGGGGAATGTCCGACTCGTCCGCACGGGGCCGCAAGGGAAGGAACTCACGACCCGCCCTTCGGGAATCACCGCAGCGGGGAAATATCGGCTCCGTTTTGCCAATGTTGATTGCCGACTCCGGGTCTGGGTGAACGGCGCTGCCATCGACTTCGGCACCGAGGCGGACTATCCACCGGATCGGCTTCCAGAACAGTTTGACCCGGAAGACCGTATGCACGAAGGTTGGACCCATGCCAACGATGTCCTTGCCCCCGCCAGCCTCGGCGCGAAGGGGAACGTCACGTTCGACCATCTGAAACTGTGGCGGGATACCTATTACACCTATACGGAATCCTCACGGGCATTTGACGAAATAGCCCGATATGCCGATACTTATTATGTCCAACCGGGTCACTATCTTTGCCTGGGGGACAACAGCGCGCAAAGTTCCGATAGCCGCCGATGGGGGACCGTGCCGCGGCGACTCATGCTCGGCAAAGCCGCGTTTGTCTTCTTCCCCATTGGTCGCATCGGCTTCATCGAGTAATACTCACCAGGACGGAACCGTACCGATGCTCAGCGGCGAAACGCAGATTCGTGTCCGATACGCGGAAACAGACCGGATGGGGCTTCTGCATCATGCAAACTATCTGGTCTACTTTGAACAAGCCCGTACCGATCTGTTACGTTCTCTCGGCGCGACCTACCGGGAGATGGAGGATCAGGGGTTTTTCCTTGTGATTACCAAAGTGGAAGTGAAATACAAGGCACCGGCCCATTACGATGATCTGCTCACGATCCGCACCACGGTTGTTCGCACGACTCCGGTACGGCTCGAACACAAGTACGAAGTGTTCCTACCCGATGGCAAAGTCTGCGCGGAAGGGAGTACCACCCTCGCTTGTGTGGATCGGGAAGGCAAGCTCCAGGCGATGCCAGGGTGGCTGAGTTCGGCAAAATAACCGCACTTGTTGGAGAGGCCGATCGTGCAGCGACTCTGGATTCATCATGTTCTGCCAGCCGTGTTCGCGGCGATTCCGGTACTCGGCGCGGTGTTGGTGTTTGCCGCCATCCCCGCGGATGCCCGCAATGAGTATTTGTCGCGCGCGTCCACGAATCCGATCGACTGGGTCATCATCGGCCTGGGCATCAGCCTGTTCAGCATCCAGACGATCCTGGTTTGGAAAGCACTGCGCTGGAACGAACACGGTTTCAACGAACGCCCCGACCGTTGGTTGACGCATCTGGCCCAGACGGCGGAATGGTTCCCACTCTTGGGATTGCTCGGCACCGTCGCGGCCATCCTCCAGACTTTCACCGCGATCCCGTTGGATGTGCAGCCGAACCCGCGTGAGATCATCCGCAACTACGGCCCGGCGATCACCGCCACCGGGAGCGGGTTATTCATGGCGTTGGTCAACATTCTTCCTGCGTGGATCGTGGTTACGGGCCGCGACCTGATTCGGAGCCTCGCCGGAGATGCGACCCCGATGGTGCCCCTTACACCCGCTTCGACGTTCCCCCCGGAATCCGAGACTCGTGGTCGGGGGATGCAAGCGTGATTCACCTACCCAAACGGTCGGTCACACGCTTTTTCGTTCCGCTGATCGACGTTCTTATCTTGTTGTTTTGTATTTTCTTACTCATGCCGTTCGTCAGCCACCCCGACGCAACGCTCCAGAAATCGAACGCGCAGGCCGACCCGAAACCGGAACTGTCCCAAGATGTTACCGAACTCCAACGGCAACTGGCCGAAGAACGCCGCCGGGTCGAACGGCTACTCCGGGAACGCTCTCATCTGGCAAATCAGATCAACGTGAAGGTATTGGAAATCGACTCAGCGAACGGGCAACTGTACAGCTTTGATGCCACCTCTCCTGAACCTCGCCAAGAAGTCCGCGATCAATCCGATGCGCAGCGACTCATCGACCGCCACAAACGCACAGCCGGTGCCCGTGAGGTCTTCTTTCTGATTCTGTACCCACGTGAACTGACAGGTTATCCACTTCAACGGCAGATTGATAAATACAGACGCTGGTTCAAAGATGTTCCGCACGGTTTCGACAACCCACGGTCATAATCGACTATTGCAATCATTTCAGATCGTTGTGGAAACACGGTCGTCATCGCCTGATGGGCGGGGTTGCCCACACGAATTCTGTGAATGTCCGAGGTGATGGGCCGCGAACTTTGGTATCCTTTTTATTGACGCGCCTGCCATTCCTTTCTGACTGATCGCTGTATTGCGTCTGCCACGGTCGGTTCCCGATGAGGATGTTTATGACCCTCGATCATCTGCAATATGCTCAAGAGACAAAGCCCACACCACAAAACCCGGAAGAACCGAATGTTTCTTACGGTTGTTGTCTGGCCCTGATACGGCCCGCGCTGGTGATGCTGTTGCTTTTTACCGCACCCCGACCCGAAACGACCGCGGCGGTCCCCGAGGCCAATATGCAAGAACGCTGCCTGACCGTGCTGCGAACGGGTCTAACGGCGAACGAATTTTGGCCGTCCATGCATGCGGCAGAGGCGCTCTCATTGGCCGGGCACGGAAAAGAGGTGTTAAAAGCGCTCTCAGCCAAGACCGCCACGGACGATCAGCAACGCTGCGGACTGGCCCGCGAAGCCTACCGGGCAGGCGATCACACCCGTGCCATGGAGTTACTGACGATCCTCGACAAACCCGGTTCAAATGGTCACACCCATGCCGCGGAGAGCTTATTCAAGATTGGGGTCATCGGCGATGGTGTGAAACTCCGACAAGCCTGCACCCAGAATGCAAACCTCAAATTGAAATTGATGGCTGCCGCCGCACTCCATCGCGGCGGTGATACCACGGCGATCGATGTTGTGCGTCCATTCGTGACACACGCAGACTCTTCCGCACGCATGATTGCTGCGTGGGTACTTGGTCAGATCGGACAACCCCGTGACATTCCCGCGTTGGCGGCCCAGGCGAAGAAAGAAACCGAACCGCTGAATGCTGCCTATTTTGCGTATGCACTGGCATTGCTGGGCGATGCAAACGGTCGCAAGGTTCTGGGCGAGAATTTGCGTTCCACCGATACAGCCGTTCGTACCTATGCGGCTGATTTTGCGGGGTTGTGCCGAGCCACCGAGTTCCGGGAGCGGCTCATTGCTCTGTTGGATGATGCGAACTTGGATACACGCATCCGTGCTGCCGAAGCCATTTTGCTGATCGACCACCGTTCCACTGCGGAAAGTTCGATTCCCGCGAACGGTCGGGAGTGAGGGGCTTCTCATGCTGCGGAATGCATGAACGTGAGGTGTCCCGTGAGCCGATCTTCGTTTGCCCTGTAGCATGAGGCTCAACTGTTTAGCTGGGAATCAGAAATCGGGAAGAGTCGGAGTGAGTCGGCGTGAGATGGTGATATCTTGTCTTGTCGAAACGCAAGAGGCCCGATAAAGTGATGGTCATGGGGCGGTAGCTCAGTTGGGAGAGCGCTGCAATCGCACTGCAGAGGTCGGGGGTTCAAATCCCCCTCGCTCCACTATTGCCATGCACAAACTTCGATAAACTCTCGCAAGGATCGGCAGTAATCGCCGATCCTTATTGCATTTGAAGTGATTCTCACCAATCTGCACAAGACCCCACAAGGTTTTCTGTAGCATTGATTACATCAACTCACCATATCGTTTGTAGTGAGAGTCGTGGTCAACAACAATCCTAAAGAATCCACGCAAACGATCCGTATCGACACAGATTGACTATCAGTACAGGCCGTTTGTGGTTGATATTGGCTGTAGGATGCTCACTGAGCTGAATTCTCTTGATTTTTGGGCATGACAACAAAACAAGAGATAGGTGTCGGTGCTTCACTTGTACGAAAACGCTATGGTTGTGTGTGGGTTTGTATCTGCGACAGGAATAGGGTTACTT